>NZ_DERI01000016.1:0-58118 GCF_002362375.1 Maribacter sp. UBA3344
AACATGGAAATCTTTTCGTCACGCGCAAGCGTGACAAAAATCCATCCAATCTGGTTAAAAAACCGATTGCCATTTTAGGAAAATAATTTTCCGATATGTTATATTTCGATGTGTACGGTTATCGGCGAAAGTCGAAAAGTGGATAACCTTACTTTAATTTGTGTGCTGTATTTCCAGCGATATAAAGATACGTTTTTTTATTGACTTGATATAAATTGCATACAAAAACACCCCTAAACTTTAGAGGTGCTTAAAAACTAAATTTAGGAAATTAGATATTAAAAACGAAGTTGTAAGTGTATAGATTTTTAATCATTTCTTCGTCTATCAATTTATCATAATCTGCTCCAGTTTCGTCAACATATTTCTGAATAGATTCTCCAAAAAGATATATGACGTGTTCTCTAGAAACCTGAAAAAGTTCCTCTTGTTTTTCCATACTCAAATCTTGAAATTTAATATACATCATAGCTTCAAAATTTAGTATTCGCTTGGCAACATCAGCGTGCCATTTACAAAAAATAACCGCAGTTCATCAAGTGGAAAATCGGTAACCCGATAGCCGTGTTTTTCTAGAATATTATCATTGCCATCGCTGTAAATTATTTCAGCTTCATAACCAGAATAATCTATTTTTTCTTCGGGCAATCTTTTGAAGTCAATGGTAATAAATTCACTTCGGTTCATCAGACTTTTTGCTATTACAGATGTGTCGGTTATGAGCCAAAAACATTCAGCGACTTCGCATAAATATTTAAGTCCATCCGTAAAACGTGTTCTTAATAATGGGATTTGATAGAACATTTCCGTTCCGTGAAAATGTCGCAATCCTTCCTTAATTTCGTTAACTTGTGCTTTCATTGTACATTTTATTTAAAGTGTGAATAATGAAAAAGAGGGCGCATCTTTCGACGGTTACGCCCTCTTTCATTTTTAAAATTTACTTGTCGTCTTTGCTTCCAAGTAATAGAATTTCATCGGCTACAACTTCCGTTACATAGCGTTGTTCATTATCATCAGTTGTGTAGCTTCGAGTTTTCAGCTTTCCTGTAATTCCTACCTCTTTGCCTTTTACAATAAATTTTTCTACAATTTCAGCAGTCTTACCCCAAGCAACAACCGTATGCCAATTAGTATCGGTTTGTTTTTCGCTTTTGGCATCTTTATAATACTCGTTTGTTGCCAATGAAAAACGGGCGACTTTCTTTCCGCTTTCAAGGTTCGTAATTGTTGGTTCTTGTCCAACGTTTCCAATTAACTGTACGTGATTTTTTATAGTACTCATAATAAAAAGATTTAATAGTCTGCTTTGTTACAGACTTGATTTATATTTCCCCTATTGATTTAAAACAGATTAAATTTTAAGGGGTGTTTGTTCTTTTCTTCTGTGCACGGCACAATGGATAGAGTGGGTTTTGTCAAGACTTTTAGGGAACAAATCAGGTGTGTTTGCGACGTAGTAAATTCCTTGGAATTTCAAGGAAGTAGAAACCTTATTTTTTACTAAAACTTGTATAGTCTTGACAAGTTCCATAAGGGCATTAGCAATTCTTTTAAACGCAGTTGCGTTTGAGCGTACCGACAGTTAAGCGAAATAAGTAGCTGTGTTTACATTAGAATTGGTTATGTCGTGCCTGTTTTTCGACGACCCGAAAAAAAATACAGGCTCTATCCATTATAAACCCCTTAAAATGTGTAAGACAGCGGTTTGGTTTTTAAGGATTTTCGAGTGAGGGCTCAAGAAGACCGTGCCGAAAATCCTGTCAAGAAAATCAAGCCGATGGCTTTCCGATGAAAAGCGGACTTGATTCACGATTTTGGCTCAGGAATGAAGTGTCCCGTTCCAGCGTAGCGGATCGGGTTAACGTAATGGAAAGTCGAAATTGGGGATTATGTCCAAGACCTGTGTAGTGAAGCTCTTTTCTCGAAATGTAGCTTTTCGCGAAATGTAGAGAAATGTGCTGAGTGGATTATGAAAACAGATTACTCTTGTTTAGCAGGATGTTAAGCGGACTTGACTTTAAAGGTGTAGATTGAAATGAAGCGATTCTGCCATTTTCTGGCAGGTTCAGCACAATGGAAATCGGAAGCTTTGAAGTTGTGTCCAAGACTTGTGTAGTGAAGCTCTTTGCTCGGAATGTAACTTTTCGCGAAATGTAGAGAAATGTGCTGAATGGATTATGAAACTCTGATTCAATAACAGACTATAATACTTTTGTAAGTAATTAACTCACTCTTTAAAAAGTACTTTCTGATTTTTAGGCAATATCTTTTTCTCTGATTTTTCAGTACTTTTCAATTTGTCTTTTAACGCTTTTCTTCGTTTATCATAAATCCATCTTCTCAAATTATTCAAAAGCCCCATTTCATATTTTGAAAGTTCACTTGGTGCGAATTCAGTCATTGCATTCAGTTGGTCATTATTCTTATATTGAGCTGCATACTGAAGACCTAGCCAGGTATATATGTTTACCCATTCGGTAGGCATTGGCGCTTCATACGTTCTAGGCATTAAATATGCTAATGTTTCCGTAAGCGATGCCATTTCTTCTTGTTGCATTGAACACAAAAGCCTTGATAACTTTATGTTTTTAAGTATGTCTTTTGGTATTGTATCTTGCCAAGCAGATTTAAAAACAATAATAGGACTGTTAAGACAATCCATAAAGTTGAAAACGAAATCGTTTGTTCGTTTTTTATTAGATTTTGATGTTCTCTTCTGCGTTTCTAAAGGTTCGCAATCGAACCCAAAATCAAGTTGTACTACATTTAAATTTTCCATAATATGAGATTTTAGTTTGAATAATATTCTAATAATGTTCGATAATTCTGCGGATGCTTATCTCTGTAATACGCTAAGTGACTTTCTGCACTTTCAGTAGTATAACTTTCACTACTTGACCGACAATGTTCTTCTGCTTCTTGAATGGCAATGTTGGGGTTTTCAGGTACTTGTTCCATAATGCTAAAATTTTAGTTAAACAATATTTGAGCAGTACCCAAACGGAAGATAAAATCTCAGCTCAAAAGGAAACGGAATCGTTACTTTACCGATAGATATAATTATGGTAAAAACAAATCTATTTTTACCATTAAACAAAAGTTCCACTTACTGCATTAGCTTTAGAAACGGAATAGAGGAAATCTACTATTTATATTAAGTACAGTAAGTTATTTGAGTCAAAGCCAGAGAGTATTAAGGGCATAACCCACTAACGATTTAAGCCGCTCAAAGGGAACATTAAAACAATTTATTATGGGAGTATATGGAATTGACCTATCCAAAGAAAAGTTTGATGTTAGCTTTCTTGATGCAGGTAAAGAGAAAAAAAGATTGTACGCAATAACTTTAAGGGTATATGCAACTTTTTAAGACAATTGGAAGATGACTGCATCCTGGTGGCTGAACACACCGGAAGTTATGGCAACCTATTGGTCCACCTTTGTTACCAGTACGGGATTAAAATAGCATTGGTCTCTGGTTACAGCATTAAGCACAGTCTAGGGTTACAGAGAGGTAAAAGTGATTCAAAGGATGCTTACCGTATCAGGAAGTATGGTGAGAGATTTGCTGAAGAATTGCGCTTTGCAGAACCGAAATCTGAGTCCATCAAAGAACTCAAGGAACTCTATACCTTGCGGGAACAGCTTTCCAAAAACAGGACATCACTTCTACTGGGGAAAAAGGCAAGAATGATTGGGCCTTCCCAGAGTATTGCGGCCTATAGAAGCTGCCAAAGAGCTATTATGAATTTGGAAAATGAAATCAGTTCCGTCGAAGAAGAAATTGAAAAAGTTGTCCAGTCCGATTCCGAATTAAAAGCTAATTATAAACTGGTTACTAGCATCAAAGGTATAGGTCCAGTAATCGCGAATAACCTAATCATCAAAACGGAAAACTTCAAACGTATTTCGACGGCAAAAAAAGCGGCTGCATTTGCTGGTGTGTGCCCATACCCGAACTCATCTGGAAAAATGTCATTGAAGGCAAAAACAAGCCATATGGCCGATAAAAAACTAAAATCCCTGTTGTTTCTTGCTGCCAAAACCGCCGTGGCTCATAACAAGGAATACAGTTTATATGCCGAACGAAAAAAACTTGAAGGAAAGCCTTATTTCTTGATTATGAATAACGTCTCCAATAAAATGCTCAGAACGGTCTATGGTGTTATCCAAAGTCGAAAACCATATGATATGAACCATATCTGTAATGATCCAAGGCAAATGAATTGAAAAAATCAGGATTTGATTTGGTTTTTAATAGAGTATATAAATAAGCAGGGGAAAGAGCATTGGCTTTATGCCGTAGTCTTTTGATGGAAGTATTTTACGAGTTTAAATTGCGGTTATATTGTATGATAATAAACTCCCCTTACTAAGGAATGAGGTTTGTAACGAACCTAAATCTATAAATATCTATAGTAATTTAAAGCAGATTAGAGCTAAATGGATGTAATTGACATCAAAAGTTATTAAAAGTTGATAATTTGTATATTCTGTACTTATTCTGTACTAGGTAGAATAAAAAAAGCCTCTCAATTTCTTGAAAGGCTTGTCTTTACTAGTAGCGGGAACTGGACTCGAACCAGTGACCTTCGGGTTATGAGCCCGACGAGCTACCTACTGCTCTACCCCGCGATATGGGTTCTTATCTCACTTGTTTTGCAACTTCAGGTCATTAAGCTGACGAGATAAAGGTGTGCTACTATTCGTAGCGGGGTGCAAATATACAATACATTTTCTCTATTTTCAAAACTTATTTAAAGAATATTTTTTGGGGGCATTATCTTTTAAAAAACTTTAAATCCATAACTTCGGTTTTTTACAATTTTATGGATACAATTAATGACTTTATAGCCAATGTCCTGCCGTATACGGAGTGGCCAATGTTCCTATTATTAATTGGGGGCGGACTCTTTTTGGTTTTTTATTCCAAATTAATGCCCTATCGTTTTTTCGGTCACGCTATAGCAATTACAGCAGGTAAATATGATAATTCAAATTCAAAAGGTGAGGTAAGTTCTTTTCAAGCGCTTTCGGCTGCAGTTGCTGCTACAGTTGGCTTGGGGAATATATCTGGGGTAGCTATTGCCATTCATGATGGTGGACCGGGTGTGGTTTTTTGGATTTGGATGACAGCATTAATAGGTATGTGTATCAAATTTTACTCTTGTAGTTTGGCAATTATGTATCGTGGTACAGATTCAGACGGTAAATTACAGGGAGGCCCCATGTATTATATAACTAAAGGATTGGGTGAGAAGGCAAGACCTTTGGCTATTTTCTTTGCGGTATGTGGTCTCTTTGGCTTTTTGGGTGTGTTTACGGCTAATCAGTTCACTGAAACATTTATGAGTGTAGTTGAACCTGGTTCCAACATCATTGAAATGAGTGATGAAAATTGGAAATGGACCATTGGTTTAATACTGGCCATTATTACTTCGTTTGTCATATTTGGTGGATTGACAAAGATTGCAAAGGTTGCCTCAGCCATAGTGCCATTTATGGTCGCGGTATATTTAATTGCCGTTATAGCGGTTATGGCGATGAACTCTAGTCAAATATTCCCAGCTCTGAAAATGATATTTACGGAAGCTTGGAACTTTAAATCTTTAGCTACTGGCGGCTTTTGGGGATTGGTAATTATTGGTGTTCGTAGGGCAATGTTTTCAAATGAGGCAGGTTTAGGTAGCGCGCCAATGTATCACGGGCAATCAAAAAACGATGAGCCTATTCGCGAAGGCTTGGTGGCTATGTTGGGGCCGTTTATAGATACCATTCTGGTATGTACATTTACGGCAATAGTAATTATTCTCAGTGGAGCGTATTTAGAAGATTCTAGTGGAATTGTAATGACCTTATCGGCATTTGAAAAAACCTTGTTCGGTTGGGGGGATATATTGTTAATGGTAATAGTTACGGCATTTGCACTATCCACTTTGTTTACCTATTCCTATTACGGAGTAAAATCTTTATCCTTTTTGACCAATGCTAAAATAGGTAAGTTGTATAACTGGTATTTTGTGATTATGATCGTTTTTGCGGCAGTGGCCTCTTTAGAGCTGGTAAAGAATTTAATTGATTTGTCCTATGCCTTAATGGTAATACCTAATATGATTGCCGTACTTTTGTTGGCTCCAAAGGTAAATGTGGAATTGAAGAAATACATAATAAAGTTGAAGGATGGCAGATCATAGAGCAGGCTTCGTAAATATAATAGGAAATCCAAATGTTGGTAAGTCGACATTGATGAATGCTTTTGTGGGTGAAAAATTATCCATAATAACATCAAAGGCACAAACAACAAGGCACCGTATTTTAGGAATTGTAAATGGGGATGATTTTCAAATGATTCTTTCTGATACTCCTGGAATTATAAAACCTGCCTACGAACTGCAGAGTAGTATGATGGATTTTGTAAAATCTGCTTTTGAAGATGCCGATGTTTTACTGTATATGGTAGAGATAGGGGAGAAGGCTTTAAAGGATGAAGCTTTTTTCGAGAAAATTAAAAACAGTAAAATTCCTGTTTTACTATTGTTAAATAAAGTAGATACAGCGACCCAAGAATTATTGGAAGAACAAGTTCAGTATTGGCAAGACTTATTGCCTACGGTAGAGTTGCATCCAATTTCGGCATTATCTAATTTTAATATAAAGGGAGTTTTTGAACGTATTGTTGAACTACTTCCAAAATCGCCTGCCTATTATCCTAAAGATCAGTTAACCGACAAGCCAGAACGCTTTTTTGTGAATGAGACTATCCGGGAGAAAATATTATTGAACTACAAAAAGGAAATACCATACGCGGTAGAAATAGAAACCGAAGAGTTTTTTGAAGATGAGGATATCATTCGTATGCGTGCGGTGATTATGGTTGAGCGCGATTCTCAAAAAGGAATTATCATTGGTCACAAAGGGGCGGCTTTAAAGCGAGTTGGCGTAGAAGCTAGAAAAGATTTAGAGAAATTTTTTGGTAAGCAGGTTCACATCGAACTCTACGTTAAAGTGAACAAGAATTGGCGAAGCGATGCACGTCAATTAAAGCGTTTTGGGTATAATAATTAAAGTCTTTCTAAATTTTATATATAGATAAGCTAATCAGGCAACTATTGTTTGGATTGTACTACCTTTGCGGCAAATTTAAGCTATGGGTGCTATTGTTGCCATTGTAGGGAGACCTAATGTAGGAAAATCAACATTTTTTAATAGATTAATTCAAAGACGTGAGGCTATAGTTGATGCCGTTAGCGGTGTTACACGTGATCGCCATTATGGTAAAAGTGATTGGAACGGAAAAGAGTTTTCAATTATTGATACCGGCGGATACGTTGTGGGTAGTGATGATGTTTTTGAAAAGGAAATTGATAGGCAAGTTGAATTGGCGATCGAAGAAGCTGATGCCATTATTTTTATGGTAGACGTTGAAACTGGTGTTACCGGTATGGATGAAGATGTAGCCAAGTTACTTAGAAGAGTGAAAAAGCCTGTTTTTTTGGCGGTCAACAAGGTTGATAATGCCAAAAGAGCTGAGGATGCTGTTGAGTTTTATTCTTTAGGCCTTGGTGAGTATTATACTTTATCTAGTATAAACGGAGGTGGTTCTGGAGAATTGCTAGATGCCTTAGTAGAAAAGTTGCCAGATGTTGTAGAAGAGGAAAGTGACCTGCCAAGATTTGCCGTTGTTGGTAGGCCCAATGCGGGCAAGTCTTCTTTTATTAATGCATTGATAGGGGAGGATAGATACATTGTAACCGATATCGCAGGTACTACAAGAGATAGTATCGATACAAAATATAATAGATTCGGATTTGAATTTAACCTAGTGGATACCGCTGGTATTCGTCGTAAGGCAAAAGTGAAAGAAGATTTAGAGTTCTATTCCGTTATGCGTTCGGTTAGGGCAATAGAGCATTGCGATGTATGTATTTTAATGCTCGATGCCACAAGAGGCTTTGATGGTCAGGTAGAAAATATTTTCTGGCTAGCACAGCGAAATCATAAAGGGATAGTTATTCTTGTGAATAAGTGGGATTTGGTAGAGGATAAAGAAACCAATACTATAAAGCACTATACCGATAAAATTAAAAAAGCTATTGAGCCATTTACAGATGTGCCTATTCTTTTTGTTTCTGTATTGACAAAGCAACGTATTTTCAAGGCAATAGAAACTGCAGTTGAGGTATACAATAATCGTAATAAAAAAATTATTACCCGTAAGTTCAATGAAACAATGTTACCGATAATAGAAAATTATCCACCGCCGGCGTATAAGGGCAAATTCGTTAAAATAAAGTTCTGTACGCAATTACCAACTCCATATCCGCAGTTTGCTTTCTTCTGTAACCTGCCGCAATATGTACGTGAGCCTTACAAGCGTTATTTAGAGAATAAGATACGTGAAGAGTATGATTTTACTGGTGTCCCTATTACAGTATTTATGAGGAAGAAGTAAGGTTGCTAAGAAATCGAGGTGTTAGAATTTAAAAATAAACTCTAATCATTAGATAAGGAAATAAGAAGTGGTCAAATATTTTGCGCAGCAGAATTATTTGACCATTTTTTTTGGAGTTTTAACCAACAACCCACCCCTAGCCCCTCCCGAGAGGGGAACAGTTTCTAACTTGAATTAAAGATTTTGAATAAAACAGTCCATGTAGTACTTATTGTGACAAAAATTCTTACTGTCAAGAAGCCTGCAACTAAATACGTATTTATCCCCTCACAAGAGGGGATAAAGGGGAAGGTAATATAATGTCTATGATTGCTGTATAATTATATACAATAGACCTAAGCCTAGTTGTTACTAGAAAGCGAATAGATATAAACAGAATTTAATATCTCTGGATATTGAAAATGAAGCAATTTGTTTTAAAATAAACTACCATCCGCCAGAAGCACCGCCACCGCCAAAGCCGCCGCCGCCGAAACCTCCTCCGAATCCACCGCCACCAAAGCTTCCGCCTCCGCCGCTACCGAATCCGCCACTAGAACCACTAGAACGTCCCATATTACTTAGAATAATCATATCCCAAGGACTAAGACCCCTGCGTCTTCTACCGTTACTGCCTCCGTTATGGTCGTCGTTTTTGCGACTCCAAAGTATAAAGAGGATTACGAGAAAAATGATAAAGGGTAAAAATGAGGAGAAAGGGGATTTACTGTTATTTCCAAAGGTTCTGTCTTCTTCAAATTCACCATTTAAAACTTGAAAAATAACATCTGACCCTTTATTTAGTCCACCATAATAATCCCCAGCTCTAAATTCTGGAAGGATTACTTGTTCAATAATGCGTTTTGATATAGCGTCTGTAAGTAGACCTTCTACACCATACCCGGTGCTAATAGCAACTTTTCTATCATTCTCAGCTAAAATTATGAGAATACCATTGTCTTTGCCTTCTTGGCCAATTCCCCATTTTTGCCCCCAGTTGGCACCCAAATAATTAATGTTCTCACCATTGGTGCTCGCAATAATGGTTACTACAATTTGGGTAGAAGTGCTGTCCGAATAACGAACCAATTTTTGGCTAAGAGCTACTTTCTGCTGGTCGCTCAATAAATTGGTGTAATCATAAACACTGGTCTGTAACGCCGGTTTTTCAGGGATTTCAAACTGACTCCATGCCGGTATACACCAAAGAAAAACAATAAGAAGGCTAGCCTTTAGATATTTCATTGCTTAGTTCGTTGGTGTCATCTGATTGCCAAGGAAAATGGCTTCTTAACTCTTCTCCGGCTTTTAAAACACCAGCTACTAAACCTTCTTTAAAAGCTCCTTTCTCAAAATGTGTTTGAATGCTATTTCTGGTAGTTTGCCAAAAGTCTTTAGGTACTACATTGTCAATACCCTTATCACCACAAATTACAAACTTCTTATCGTGTACGGCTACATAGATAAGAACTCCGTTTTCTTGTTTGGTGTTATCCATTTTTAATAAATGAAAAACCTCTTTGGCTCTCTCGTAATGGTCTTTGTCTGTATGTGCTTCTATATGCACTCTAATTTCACCAGAAGTATTTTTTTCTGCTTCAAGAATAGCGTTCACTATGTCTTGCTCTTCTTTGGCGGTTAAAAAATCTTCTACCTTGGACATAAAATATCAATCAAATTCAAAATTTACGTCTGGTGCATTTTCTGATCCTGCATCAGCTTTATAATATGCTAGCTCATCAAAATTAAATATACCTGCCAAAATTGAATTTGGAAATTTTTTGATGTGAAGGTTGTATGGTTCTACGGTTGCGTTAAACCTATCACGTGCTACGTTTATTCTATTTTCGGTGCCTTCTAATTGAGATTGCAGTTCCAGAAAATTTTGATTTGCCTTTAAGTCAGGGTAGCGTTCAACGGTAACCAATAATCTACTTAGTGCACTGCTTAATCCACTTTGTGCTTGATTGAACTGTGCTAATTGCTCTGGGGTTATATTAGCTGGGTCAATGCTTACCGAAGTTGCTTTAGATCTTGCCTCTATTACATCGGTCAAAGTACCTCTTTCGAAATCAGCGGCACCTTGTACTGTTTTTACTAGGTTGCCTATAAGGTCGTTTCTACGTTGATAAGCACTTTCAACATTTGCCCAGGTTTTTGTAGAAGTTTCTTTTAACGCTATTGCTGTGTTGTTGAAACCTACGCCCCACTGGTATAGTCCAAACGCTATTACAGCGATTACGATTAATGCGATTAGTCCTTTTTTCATAATGGTTGTGTTATAATTGGTCTTTAATTTTATTTAGTTCCGCTTTTACGCGCTCCAATTTTTGAATAATGTCAAAATTGGAAAGTGTTTTTTGCTTCTCTTCTTTAAGGTGAATTTTGGCGCCATCAAGAGTAAAGCCTCTTTCTTTTACCAAATGGTAGATAAGCTGAAGGTTTTTAATGTCCTGTGGCGTAAATTTTCTATTTCCTTTTGCGTTCTTTTTTGGTTGAAGTACATCGAACTCTTTTTCCCAAAAACGAATTAACGAGGCGTTTACGCCGAAAGCACGGGCTACTTCACCAATACCATAATATCTTTTTTCTGGGAGGTCTATCTGCATTAATCTAATGATTGGTTTTCTTGATTAGCAAATTTAAGCATGTTTTCAAACTCTTCTGGAGATAAACTTCCATAATAGAAATTAATAGGGTTTATACGATCTTTATCTTTCCAAACTTCATAATGTAAATGTGGAGCTTCCGATCTACCTGTACTGCCTACAAAGCCAATTAAATCGCCTCGTTTTACTTTTTGACCCTTCTTCACGTTATACTGGCTTAAATGCGCATAAAGGCTTAAATACCCGTAGCCGTGCTCAATACGTATATGTTTACCGTAGCCGGATGAATTATTATCGGCCCTGGTTATTTTACCATCGCCAGAGGCATATACCGGTGTGCCTTTAGGTGCGGTGAAGTCCATGCCATAGTGCATTTTTCTTGCTTTTGTGAAAGGATCTGAACGCCAACCATAACCTGAAGCCATGCGGGTTAAATCTTCATTATTGATAGGCTGTATAGCGGGAATGGACATTAACAATTTTTCTTTTTCTTCGGCTAGTTTTGTGATTTCATCCAAAGACTTAGACTGTATGGCCATTTGTTTTTTTATAATATCCAGCCTTTTGGTGGTAGATATAATCATCTCGGAATTGTTGAAACCTTCTAAAGATTTATAACGGTTAATACCTCCAAACCCTGCTTTACGTTGCTCGTCTGGTATTGGATTTGCTTCAAAATATAAACGGTAGATATTGTTGTCCCTTTCTTCAATATTGCCCAGAACTTCCTCGATCTGTTCCATTTTTTTATTCAACAGTTCATATTGAAGCTCGTAGTTCTTTACTTCCCTTGACAAAGAAAGTTCTCTAGGTGTGTTTACGAGATTGGTGTTCAGTAATAGAATTAAACCTAACAGACCAAAAAGGCACGATCCCAAAATAAAGAAGGTTATATTTCTATAACGTTTAGATTTTTGGGGTTCTATTTTACGGTACGACAGCGTATCTGGGTCGTAATAGTATTTTACCTTAGACATGAATGTTATTTATCCTATTTTTGTTTTTTAATTATTAGGGAACAAACAAATATAAAAATAGTTTTATATAAACCGTTAAAATTTGTAAAAGCTTAGCATTTTAGATGAATTCCAAAGAAACAAGAACTCAATTTCTGAATTTTTTCAAAGGTAAAGAACACAAAATAGTGCCTTCTGCACCTATGGTCATAAAAGATGACCCAACCCTGCTTTTTACAAATGCGGGCATGAACCAGTTCAAAGAATATTTTTTAGGTATTAGTCAGCCTAAGAGCTCAAGAGTGGTAGATACTCAAAAATGTTTGCGTGTAAGTGGTAAACATAATGATTTGGAGGAAGTAGGTAAAGATACCTATCACCATACCATGTTCGAGATGTTGGGCAACTGGAGCTTTGGCGATTATTTTAAAGAAGAGGCTATTGCCTGGGCATGGGAATTGTTGACCGAAGTATTTAAAATAGATAAGGATAGTTTGTACGTATCAGTTTTTGAAGGTAGTGAAGATGCCGATCAATTGGATATGGATAAAGATGCGTTTGAGCTATGGAAGAAAATTGTTCCACAGGATAGGATTATCATGGGGAACAAAAAAGATAATTTTTGGGAAATGGGCGACCAAGGACCGTGTGGACCATGTTCCGAGATTCACGTGGATATTCGCTCAAAAGAAGAAAAGGCAAAAGTATCTGGTGCAAGTTTGGTAAATCAAGACCATCCGCAGGTAGTGGAAATTTGGAACCTGGTATTTATGCAATACAACCGCAAAGCAGATGGTTCGTTAGAGAGTTTGCCGGCTAAGCACGTAGATACGGGAATGGGGTTTGAACGTCTTTGTATGGTTTTACAAGGAGTACAATCTAACTATGATACAGATATATTTACGCCGTTAATACGAGAAATAGAAACCATCACAAATTCCGATTATGGTAAAAGTGAAGAAATTGATATAGCCATTCGTGTTATCAGTGATCACATTCGCGCAGTGGCATTTTCTATTGCAGACGGTCAATTGCCAAGCAATACTGGTGCCGGTTATGTGATAAGAAGAATATTAAGAAGAGCGGTACGCTACGGATTCACCTTTTTGAATACCAAAGAACCTTTTATGTTCCGTTTGGTAAATGTTTTAACCGATTCTTTGGGTGCAGCTTACCCGGAATTGAAAGAGCAAAAACAACTCATTGAAAATGTAATCAAAGAAGAAGAATACTCTTTCTTGAAAACCTTGGATCAGGGCTTGTTGCTTTTAGATACCATCATAAAGAATACCAAAGGAAAGATCGTAGATGGCGGAAAGGCTTTTGAGCTATATGATACTTTCGGATTTCCAATAGATTTAACCGCATTGATTCTTAGTGAAAAAGGATATGAGTTAGATGAAGCCGGTTTTGATGCCGCAATGCAGAAGCAGAAAAATAGGTCAAAATCCGCATCATCTGTATCTAAAGAAGATTGGGAGGTTTTACAAGAGGATAACGAGCAAGAGTTTGTTGGGTATGATATGCTTGATGTTGAGGTAAAGATTACCAAATACAGAAAAATAACATCCAAAAAAGAAGGTACACAATATCAATTGGTATTTAATCTAACCCCTTTTTATGCTGAAGGCGGTGGTCAAGTTGGTGATAAAGGGTATTTAGAAGATGCACATGGTGATGTTATTTATATCACCGATACTAAGAAAGAGAATAACGAGATCATTCATTTTGCCAAGAACCTACCAAAGCATTTAAATGAAAGTTTTAAAGCGGTCGTAGATAAAAAGCAACGCAACAGAACTGAAGCTAACCATACGGCAACGCACTTGTTGCATCAGGCATTAAGAGAAGTTTTGGGTAAGCACGTAGAGCAAAAAGGGTCTTCGGTACATTCAAAATATTTACGATTTGATTTTTCTCATTTTTCTAAAATGACACCAGAAGAATTGCAAGAGGTTGAGAATTTTGTGAATGCTCGTATAGATGGACAATTACAGCTTCAGGAAGAAAGAAACGTACCAATGAAAACTGCGATAGCAGAGGGCGCTATGGCGTTATTTGGTGAAAAATATGGAGATGCGGTAAGAACCATTCGTTTTGGTAAATCCATAGAATTATGTGGAGGAACACATGTAAAGAATACGGGAGATATCTGGCAATTTAAAATAAAGTCAGAGGGCGCCGTTGCAGCAGGTATTAGAAGAATAGAAGCAATTACCGGTGATGCCGTTAAAGATCTTCATACTGATAATGACAAATTGCTTTCAGAAATAAAACATGTTTTAGGCAATAGCCAAGATCCGTTAAAGTCGGTTTCAAGTTTACAGGAAGAGAATAGCAGCCTTAAAAAACAAGTAGCTGAATTACTTAAGGATAAGGCAAAAAACTTAAAAGGTGATTTACTTTCGGAACTTAAGGAAATCAACGGAGTGCAGTTTCTAGCTAAAAAAGTAGATTTAGATGCAGCTGGTATTAAAGACCTTAGTTTTGAAATGGGCGGCAATAAGGATAATTTGTTTTTACTGTTCGGTACAGAGCAAAATGGTAAAGCTTTATTGTCCTGTTATATATCTAAAGAACTGGTGGCTTCTAAAGGATTAAATGCCGGCACAATTGTTCGCGAGCTTGGTAAGTACATTCAAGGTGGCGGCGGTGGTCAACCTTTCTTTGCCACTGCAGGTGGTAAAAATCCTGGTGGTATTGAAGAGGCTTTGGCAAAGGCAGAAGATTATTTGAAGTAGTTGTACATTGTTTAAGAAATTCGTAAAACGATAAGGAATCAAAAAATGAATCTCTTAACTGAAATACCTTTATCTAAAGCTAATAATCCTATTGACTACTCTAGTCAGTTATTATTGTTGGGCTCTTGTTTTTCTGAAAATATAGGGGCTAAGCTATCTTATTACAAATTTCAAGGAATACAGAATCCGTTTGGGATATTGTTTCATCCTTTGGCAATTGAAAGGTTAATTGAAAAGTCTGTCAATCAAGAATTCTTTACTGAAGAAGATGTGTTTAACCAGAATGAACAATGGCATAGTTTTGATGCGCATTCTAGCTTAAGTAATCCGTCCAAAGCACAAATTATTGAAGATTTAAATAATGCAATAAGTAGAACTTCAACACAATTAAATACAGCTAGTCATATCATTATCACTTTAGGTACCGCTTGGGTGTACCGCAAGACTTCTAGCAATAAAGTAGTAGCAAATTGCCATAAAGTACCGCAGTCTAATTTTACTAAAGAGCTGTTAAGCGTTGAAGACGTAGTAGAGAGTTTAAAACGAGTTATCACATTTGTACAATCTATAAATCCTTCAGTACAATTTATATTTACGGTATCACCTGTTAGGCACTTAAAGGACGGATTCCTGGAGAATCAAAGAAGTAAAGCACATCTTATTGCCGCCATTCATCAGGTATTGAATGAGGATAGGGTATCTTATTTTCCTAGTTATGAATTAATGATGGATGAGTTACGTGATTATCGTTTTTACGCCAAAGATATGATTCACCCCAATGAGACGGCAATAGAGTATATCTGGGAGAAGTTTAGATTAGTTTGGATTAAAGATAGTATGGACAATCACATGAAAAAAGTTGATGAAATTCAACGTGGATTGCAACATCGACCTTTTAATCCCGATAGTGAAGCACATAAAAATTTTTTAACATCGTTACGTAGAAAGATTACGCATATACAGAAAGAGTATCCATTTATGGATTTCAAAATTTCAAAGGCATGAAAAAATTTATTGCAGGTGTTCTAATTACTTTAGCAATTGTATTGGTGGTTCGTTCCTGCAATGATGGTAAGGAAGATAAATCTATTCTTAAAGAAAACTCCATGCTCATTCAACAAGAAATCACCAACGTTTCCAAGTTGGTGGTAACTGAGGGGCATTTTGCGGAAGTGTACAATTATAAAGATTCGAAAGAACTTTTTGGTCCGTTATTGCGGGCAGAAAAAAAGGCATTGGTTGTGGTAAATGCAGATGTAACCGTGGCTTATGATTTAGGTAAGATTGAATTTGAAGTTGATGAAACCACAAAAACAGTTAAAATCAATAGTATTCCAAATGCAGAAGTTAAGTTAAATCCAGATTTTGAATACTACGATGTTACCGCAGATTATTTGAACCAGTTTGATGCTGCCGATTATAATAAAATAAAGAAAACGGTAAATGCATCATTAATGAAAAAAGTGCAAGCTTCTTCATTATTGGGCAATGCGGAGAATAGACTAATTAGTGAGCTGCAGAAGTTTTATATTCTTACCAATTCTATGGGTTGGCAATTAACCTACCAAGAACAGACCATTGAATCATTAGAGGCATTGCAAGAAATTAAACCAGGGATTTTACCGTAGCTAATGCTATTCCGTCATCAATTAATTGCCCTAGTTTGGGTTGGTCAAGTTTAATGTTTTCAAGATGCCGCTCTATATTTTTTGCTAGTTTGTCATCATTACTTTTAATGGCCAGTTCATAAATTTCCACGGGCAATAACCAATCTGTTGGGTATTTTTCCTGTATTTCCTGAAAAATTTTTGTTCTGGAAACAATGGTATTTTTTCCCTCTCTAAAATCCCTGATTGTCTTATAATAAGATTCTAGTTCATTTAAACCTTCTTGATCTTTGTTGACACTACTAGGGCTTAGGGAATGGTCTAAAAGGTCAAAACTATGCAAATCTGCGGGACCATGGTAGGCGGAAACTATGTCTTCACCAATTGCCATATTGTACAGTTCATCGTTAGATTCAAAAAGGGTGGTTTCATTGTGGGTTACCTTACAATTTTCAAAAGTAATTAAGATAATTCTACCTTGAAGATTACGTGTGCCAGTAACTATTTTACCGGTAACATTGATTCCGCCAATAAAATCTAACGAAACAATTTCACCTTCATAAATCTTATATGCTTTAAGGTCGCGCGGACTCATATCCTCAATGGGTATGTTAATGCCTTTAAGTCGTCCTATTGGTGATCCAAAACCGGTTTCATGCTGATTGATATCTTGCCCTACCAACTCTTTTTCTCGGTATGCTAAAGCAGATTTACCCTTCGTTTGAAAGTATATAGGTTTGCCTTCATGAGATATCAATGATTCAAAATTACCGGATACTTGTAATCCAGTACTTAGTTCAATTGTTCCTAGTTCTTTTGAGTCTATAAGTTTCTGAAAGCCTGAAAGTCCACCCTTTCGTAAAGCCATTGTATTTGCAAAGTCTTCAAGAACCTGACTCAAAAAAGCAAAATCTGGAGTAACAAAAAGTTGTGGTTGAGGTTTGGTGATATCAAAAGAGGTTCTTGCCGCTTCAATGGAATAAGGCAGTTTTTTTACATTCTCTGTCATGCACCACTGGCTTTCACCAATAGAGGATAAAAGTCCCGCTCCGTAAATCTTAGGGTCTTCTAATGTTCCTATGAGTCCGTATTCCACGGTCCACCAATGCAAGTTTCTAATAAGTGCCATTTCGCTGGGTTCACCCATATTGTCCTGAAGAAATTCAATATGGTTTTCAGACTTTTGAATTTCTTCTATTGGTGTGCCTTTAGCTTCTTTGATAATGGATAAATGGCGTACAGCTTCGTATAATTCAAAATCTTTAGCACTGGATATAGCTTTACAGCCGATTTCACCAAAACGTCTTAAATATGCAGCATATTCAGGGTTGGCAATAATAGGCGCATGGCCCGCTCCTTCATGAATGATATCTGGGGCAGGGGTATAGGCAATATTCTCTAATTGGCGAATATCAGAGGCTATAACTAGAACATTGTAGGCTTGGAACTCCATAAAAGCGGCGGGCGGAATAAAGCCATCTACAGCAACGGCGGCCCAGCCTAAATCTTTTAATATACGGTTCATGCCGTACATGTTTGGGATGTTGTCTATAGAGATGCCTGTTTTACGTAAGCCTTCCGTATATGATTTATGGGCAACTTGGCTAAGGTAATCTACATTTTTGCGCATCACATATCTCCAAACAGCTTGGTTTATAGGGGTGTAATCCTCATAGTTTTGAGGTTTAATGTATTGCCTTAAATGTGAAGGAAGTTTATCCAAAATAGGATTGCTTTCATATGTAGAAGTTATTTCGCCCATAATTATACTTTTAAAGCCTATATTATTTCTATTAAATATAGAATTATAGGACTAATTAAATGTTAAATTTAATTAAATTAGGAAATAAGACTTTAAATTGATAATATAAAAGTAATTATTACTTTATAGGGTTCTCGAGGGACCATTAATCAGGAAAATATTTTGATGGAAAAATTAGATTTTATAGATAGGGAGATATTAAAGATTTTGCAGAAAGATGCAAAAATTGGTGTCAAGGCAATTGCAGAGCAACTTGGAATGACAAAAACCCCAGTATATGAACGTATTAAACGTCTTGAGCATGATGGGTTTATAAAGAACTATGTAGCTATTTTGGATAAGGACAAAATTGAGGATAGCATAACGGTTTTTAGCTTTGTTTCTTTAGAGGCTCAAAAAGGCGCAATGATGGATGATTTTTTTGAGCAGGTAAAAAAGTATCCTGAAGTGGTAGAATGCTTTGTAGTTGGTGGCGAGTTTGATTTTCTCCTTAAAGTTGTAGTGGCCAACCTTGATGCTTATTATAATTTCGCAAAATTTAAGATAGCTTCTTTACCAAGTATTGGTGGTGTTAAGAGCGCTTTTGTTTTAAATGAGGTAAAGAACGATACGCATTTTCCATTATTGTAAATAAAAAAGGCTTGCAGATGATTTCATCTGCAAGCCTTTTTTATAATATGTGTTTATTATTTCATTGCAACCGCATTAGGTGGGTATTGCTCTAGAATTTGAGATACAAATTCTCTAATTCGTTCTTCTTTTTTGGCAATATTCTTGGTGTTGGATAGTGTTCCCACACCTTTACCTTGCCATACCAGTTCGTTTGTATTGTTATCTATTAGGTCAATATAAAGAGAACCCTGTGTGCTGGCACTTACGCTAGTGCCGCCCCAGCCAAAACCAGGTCCCCAAGCCCATGGGTTGTAACCCCATCCCCAGGCACCGCCCCAACCGTAGTTGTTATTATAAACATCAACGCGTTCTTGCTCTTTGGTAAAAATACTGACCAATAAATCTGGCTTTTCAGATTTTACGAAACCTCTAGAGCTCATTTCGGTTTCAATAGCGCGTAGAATTCGTTTTTTGTCCAAGTCGGATATTTGTGCTTTGTCTATTCCTGTTTTATAAAATGCATATGTTTTATAACCATTAAAATCAGCTTTCTGGTCATAATCTGAAAGTACGCTTACAGATGAACAGGAGGTAATAAAAACTAAAAGAATTAGCGGTAAGCCAAGTAGTTTGATGTTTTTCATAACGTTATATATTTTAAGTACTTAATTTTCTCTAGTTGAAATAATCACAAATATCATGCCGAGCTATGTTAAAACTTATTGGGTATTTGTTTTTGGATCATAACCATAAGGACAATGTCTACAACCGCTTTCACAACAATAACCTCGCTTAAGATGATATTGTTTGGTAAAGACCCTATAACCGTTCTCAGACCAGTAAAAATCTCCCTCCTCGATAGGAATTATTTTCTTCATCGTAAAACATACTATTTAGGAATATAAAGTTACTTCTTTATGTTGATAACCTTGTTGTGTAATCTGTTCAAGTTATATACATAAGTACTTTAGCCCTATTTTAACCATTAATCGGTTTTGTTGGCAATAAAAACTGGTAATTTTTAGTTGAACTATTTTTGGCTTTATCTTTGTAATAGTATTACCAAAGTAATTCTATGATTCTGGTATTTAGACATTTCTTCTATAAAAATTATGTGGGTCTTTCACTTTGGCCTTTCATATTTCTAAAAAATGGAAGTTTAAAAAATGATGATGTACTTATAAATCACGAGAAAATTCATTTGCGTCAGCAGCAAGAATTATTGATCCTACCTTTTTATATACTTTACCTTACAGAGTGGGCAATTAGAGCCGTTTGTTATTTGGATACCTATAAAGCTTATCAAAATCTCAGCTTTGAGAGAGAAGCTTACATGCATGAAAATGATATGGATTATTTGTCCAATCGCAAAACCTTTAGCTTTATTAAATATCTTTGGCGTTAAAAATCGCCCTTCTTGCATAGCATCAATCAACTTGTTGAACTTCCCTTATTCGCTGAAAAGAATGTTACAGTAGTACTAAAGCGCGAAGATCTACTACATCCGTTTATATCTGGTAATAAATTTAGAAAGCTCAAGTATAATATATTGGCTGCCCAAGCGGAAGGTAAGAACACGTTATTGACTTTTGGCGGGGCATTTTCCAATCATATTGCCGCGACAGCTTACGCCGCAAGAGAAAAGGGATTTAATGCTATTGGAATTATTCGTGGTCAAGAGCTGGAACATACTTGGCGGCAAAATGCAACTTTACATAAAGCCCATGAAGATGGCATGCAATTCAAATTTATCAGTAGAGAAGAATATAGACAAAAAGAAGATTCAAAGTTTATTGACCTATTAAGAAGGGAGTTTGGGGATTTTTATCTTGTGCCGGAAGGAGGTACGAATAGTTTGGCGATAAAAGGGTGTGAAGAAATTTTAACCAAAGAAGATGAACTATTCAATTGTGTTTGTGCTAGTGTGGGTACTGGTGGTACTGTGTCTGGGTTGATCAATGCTTCTTTTGCTAAGCAGCAAATCATTGGTTTTTCAGCATTAAAAGGAGCTTTTTTGAAGTCTGAAATAGAGAAGTTGGTACAGAAAGATAATTGGCAAATAAATGATGATTTTCATTTTGGCGGCTATGCTAAAATAACGGAAGAATTGGTAAAGTTCATCAATGAGTTTAAAGCAAAAACGCAAATTCCTTTAGATCCCGTTTATACCGGAAAAATGATGTTTGGGTTGTGTCAAATGATCCAGCATGATACTTTTGTGCCAGGATCAAAAATTTTGGCAATTCATACTGGTGGTCTGCAAGGTATTACTGGTATGAATAGTATACTGAAAAAGAAAAATTTACCTTTGTTGCATATATGAAAAAGATAATTTTATTGATTTTGTTGGTGGGCGTGGCGCTTACTTCATGTAAATCGAAAAAAAGATATTCGGATCAATTACGAACCAAGAATGTTCAAAATGAGCGAAGAAACGCTAAAGCGGATAGTCCTAATAAAGGGGAAAAGGCAGATTTGCCTGCTGAGCCTTCAAAATTTATTAGGTTTAAAATAGACTCACCAACCGAATACATAGAAACTTTTGCTGAAACTGCCCAATTAGAAATGATGGGGTATGGTATACCGGCAAGTATTACTTTGGCGCAGGGATTATTGGAGAGCGGTAATGGTAAAGGAGAATTGGCTATGAAAACCAACAATCATTTTGGTATTAAATGCCACAAAGGGTGGGAAGGTGATTACGATTTTCATGATGACGATGAAAAAGGGGAATGTTTTAGAAAATACAATCATCCTATGTATTCCTTTAGAGACCATAGTATATTTTTAACAACGAGGTCCAGGTATGCGTTCTTGTTCAATTTGAGACATACAGACTATAAAGGTTGGGCAAGGGGTTTGCGTAAAGCTGGTTATGCCACAGATCCAAAGTATCCGCAGAAATTAATTTATTTAATAGAGAAGTATGATCTGCATAAGTATGACAAGCAAATAAAAAAGGCTGGTTATACTGATAATACGGTGGTGGTTACTGGTGCGGACAATATTCATACGGTACAAAAAGGAGATACCCTGTACTCTTTGTCCAAAAAATATTATTTAAGTGTAGATGAGTTAATGCAGTTGAATAATCTGCGTAGCTCTGATCTGTCAATTGGACAGCCACTTAAAGTCAAAAAGTAGTAAAAAATCAATAGAGCATATGATTTATCAAAGAAGTAGTGCCTTGTTTGCAGAGGCAAAGAAATATATACCTGGTGGCGTAAATTCACCTGTAAGAGCATTTAAAGCAGTTGGTGGTGATCCAATATTCGTAAAAAAAGCAAAAGGAGCTTATTTGTATGATGAAGATGGTAATAAGCTTATAGACTACATAGCATCATGGGGCCCTTTAATTTTAGGTCATGCCCATGAGCCTGTAATTAATGCAGTGGTTGAAAAGGCTAAGAACGGAACTTCGTTTGGTATGCCTACGGAAATTGAGACAGAGCTGGCGAAATTGGCTATATCAATGGTGCCCAATATGGATAAGATCAGGTTTGTCAATAGTGGAACAGAAGCTTGTATGAGTGCTGTGCGTTTGGCAAGAGGCTTTACCGGTAGAGAAAAAATAATAAAATTTGCCGGATGTTACCACGGACATTCAGATTCGTTTTTGATTCAAGCGGGTAGTGGCGCGGTTACCTTTGGTAGTCCCAATAGTCCGGGTGTAACACAGGGTACGGCAAAAGATACGTTGTTGGCGGTTTATAATGATTTGAGCAGTGTAAAGGAGTTGGTAAAAGCCAATAAAGGAGAACTGGCAGCAATTATTATAGAGCCTATAGCAGGTAATATGGGTTGTATAATACCTACGGAAGAATTTATTCAAGGACTTCGTGAAATCTGTACTCAAGAAGGAATTTTATTGATTTTTGATGAAGTTATGACAGGCTTTCGTCTAGCGAAAGGTGGGGCTCAAGAAGTACTTGGTATAAAAGCGGATATAGTCACTTACGGAAAAGTAATCGGTGGTGGATTACCTGTAGGGGCCTTTGCTGCAAGAACGGAGATAATGGATTATCTGGCTCCTGACGGACCCGTTTATCAAGCTGGTACTTTAAGTGGTAATCCTCTTGCCATGAGTGCCGGATTGGCAATGTTGACAGAATTGAACAATAACCCTGGGGTATTTAAAAGTCTTGCCGATAAAACCGAATACTTACATAAGGGCATTGCAGAGGTATTGAAAGAAAAGAATGTTGACCATCAAATTAACCGATATGGTAGTATGATTTCCGTTCATTTTACCAATGAACCAGTAGTGGACTTTACTTCATCTGCCAAGGGCAATAATGAAACGTTTAAAAAGTATTTTCACGGTATGTTGAATAAGGGTATTTACTTGCCCCCAAGTGCTTTTGAAAGCTATTTTTTAAATGATGCTTTAAGTTACGAAGATTTAGATGCAACTATCAATGCGTTAAAAGAAATAGAATTATAAGTAGAACAATTATATTGTAAATTGGTAATTAAAAAAAGCCCTGTTTTCAGGGCTTTCTTTATTATTTGAAATTATACTGAATACCCAGCTGAACGGTGTTAGAGAAAAACCGGTCAATAGTAAAATAGGAGTAATTTAAATGTACGGTTGTAAAATTCTTGATTCTATAAGATAGTTTACCTTCATAACGCTGAAAGCTATCTTCTTCCTGCTCGGCAAAAAGTGAAAAGTCGCTTTGCCAATTAAAATCTGAATCTTCGTTACCAATGGTGAATTGTAATCCTCCACCGGCATAAAGTCTATCTTCGGTAAGCCAGTAAGGAAAACCATCTCTTCTCTCTTCAGAGCCAACACCGTAAGCACCTTCTATTAATGGACCAAATTTAAATTTGTCCAAATTCAGCAAATTATACTCTACTTTGGTGCCACCTATAGCGTAGTATTGACTATCAGTGTAGTAATCTGCTTTTACATAAAATTGGTGATCTAGGTTAGATGAGTATTCAAACTCCTGTGCTGCTTTTACCTGAATATCGTAAATGTTTAATTCGTAACCCGGTCCTGTAGTAACGGGGTGTACTTTTAAAGCTAATGATGATGTACTATTGTCACCAATAAAATCTATACCGGTATTAAAATGAAAGAATACCTTATTAAAATTATCTAATTCTACTTTGGCGCCGACGGAAAAAGGATTCTTCTCATTGGACTCTGTTTTATATTGATAGGCAACACCTAGTAAATCTCTATCAATATCATTAGGAACTATAGTGTCCTTAAGAACTGAATATGCGGTACCTTGAACAATTGAGAATTTATGAAAGTCGAGTTTTGTATTATAAAAACCAAAATGGAAGGCATTATTGAATAAGGTTGGGTTAAATTCATCTGCAATAGCAGATGAGGTAAGTCCTATGGAGTGCCCTTTCTTTTTTCTAGCTTCAATTTCAGATTTTTTTACAATAGCGTCATCCATTAAAACTTTGTACTTGCTTACATATAAAGATTGCTTTTCGTTAGTTTCAGATTTTACCTCATTGTTGAATGCAATTTTAAAATCGGGATCAATTTTATTCTGTGGTATGCTCAAGGCTATTTTACCTGCACCATCTACATCACCCTTTAGTAACAATAATTTCACCATGTGGTTCATGGTATTATAATCCCTAGGATTCTTTTCTATATGTTTGGCATATACTTGTTTTAAATACCGGCCATTGGCGTATTCAAGATTCCAATCTAAAATATGTTTAATAGCAATGGTATTGGTACACGTGCTCCAATCTAAAGCTTTCTGGTATTGTGAGTATTGCGCAAATAAAAGAGCAATGTTCTTTGATAGTCTAATTAAATCTGGTCTACAGGGCTCTATTTCTTGGGCTTCCTCTAAGGCTTTGTCTGGATCATTGACCAGTAGATATCTTAGATAGTACTCAAAGTCTGTAAATTTCTTACTTGCAATGGTCTTTGTTTTTTCTTTCCATTCCTTAACCACTTCTGGAGAAATATTCCCACATTTTTGCCAAAGTTCTGCCTTGTCAAAATTAAGTTTCTCTGCATATGCTTCACTAATTGAAGTGGCCAGATCTTTATTGGATATGCTACAAGGTTCTATCTCATCTAGTTTCTGTAGCAAATCATCTTTGTTGGATTTTACCAAAAAATCATAGTATGTATGTTGGTTCTCATCAGTTGGTTCTAAAGAATATAGAACGCTAAGAACTTGTTCTATAATTTCGGTATTGTCTTCGGTATTGAAATTTTGATAATATTCTTTAAGAAGGGCGGGGTCATTTTGTCCCCATTCCATCTGTCTCTCTATCCACATTTTTTTAATGGTAGGTGTTGGGTAATTACTGACAATACTAATGTCCCTAGAAAAACCTGCATAAGAACTTGATGGGTTTTTTTGGTATAGTTGGTCTAATTGTGACCAAAGCTCTTCGGTTTTGCCCTGAGCCTCCATACCTTCTGCATAAGTAACTATTTCTTGGCTGTTAATGAATTTATTATTGTCAAATAGTTTTTCCATTAAGTTTGTTGCCTCTTTGGTTTTTTCTTCAACCACCAATCTGTTGATTTTTTTCTTTAAAGGTACCATGGTTTGCTTACTCCGGTTATAAGCTTTATAATCGTTATTTGTATTGGTGATTAAAGTTGAGGTTGTACCAATTAATGTTCTAATTTCTGGTCGTATATCTGGTACACTTAAATTTGGGGACTTTGTTTTAATGCTATATAGAAAACCATTTAAAAATGGGGTTGCGCTAAATTCTGTCTGGTCAAAGAATAATTTTTCATGTACTTTGACATTGTTATGTTCGCTAACGTACATTAACCAATAAGAGTCTTTATTGGCATCTGAGTTTAAGGAACTAGAGACTTCATACTGACCTTCATAACTTAAATGGCGAATACTTTGATAGCGCCAATCCATAACTGCCTCTGTAGATTTTTTAGCGGTTAAGAATTGCATTTGGGGGTGTCTATTCTTGTAGTCTGCAATATGATTTTTAAGTGAATTGATTGCATTGTCGGCATTTCCCATTTCAACGGCATCTTCAGTACTTAAGGCGTGAGACCAAATTCCTGTATATAGATAGGTAGACTCTATAGCCCATAATTCTTTATCTGAAATGGTATAACCGCTACTTAAACGTGGATAATCAAAAAATCTATTGTTCAATGGGTCTGGGTCAAACTCCCTATTACCACCTTTATACAAATCTCCTAAGAAAGAGGTATGAACAAAGTTTAAACTAGGAAAACCTTTTTTTAATGATATTAGTCCTAAACTATCAATTTTATTATTTGGTGCCACATATGATGTGGGTAAGGACTTGGATATATTTTCTTCCCATTTTTTCTCAGACGCCTTAATATTTTCAAGAATTAAATCAGTGTCTTGCCATAATTCTTTGGACAATGAAAGATCGTTATAGCCTCTAAAACCTAGTTCATGTCCACGGTTGGTAAACTCGTTGGTCATCCATTTATTGGTGCCATCTTCATTTTTACCATCCAGTAGCCCAGTCTGGTCCCAACTTTTAAAGTTAGCCTCACCGGTGTTCTTGTCATCGGCATTAAAGGTTACATATGCAGAGAATTTTATATCTTCTTCTTGGGAAAACTTTTTCATTTTAGGCCACCAATCTTTTTTTAAGAACTCAGATTTTCCCTCTCCATTTTTTAAGGTTATGGCTTTACCATTTTCGTCATAAACAGCCGATGGAAAATCATCAAGAAAAAGCGTTCCAATATTTGCAATTGGGTAAGGTATGCCCTCAAGTCCAAGCAAACTGGCTGAAAATAACAATCCCCTCATTTCTTTTTTAAGTACTTGAGATGAATTGTACAGGATGACCTTACCATTGCCAATTTGATTTTCAACTAAAACAGGGTAATTATTATCATTATATGCAGATACCAGTACATTAACGTTACTGGAGAAATTGGAAGTATTGAAACCTAAATGGGTTGTTTCATTATCAAAGCCGCGACCTTGCATACCTGGAAACAAAGGTTTGTTAAAGAACAGGCCCGAAGCTACTTTGTTCGTAGACCAATCAGCCCCAGGGGTCATGCCAAAAAAATAAGACATACGTTCATCTTTTGCTGCTTTGGTAATCAATAAGGTTCCACCTTTAGAAACGAATTTTAAGAGACTGTCAATGGCAACGGTACTTAAACCTGCAGTTTCATGAACGGTAACGACCCTTGTGGTTGGAGCAATATTCAACTTTTCGTTAAATTGATTTACCCATAACGTTTTGTGTGCAATTTTAGAATAGTCAAAAGCCTTTGCCAAGTTTTCAGTTTCTAAAATAGCGCTATAATTTGTTGGCTCTATTAAAAACTGAACCAAAGGCTCCTCTGTACTTTTTTCCGGAATATTAAATTTGTTATTAGACTTGTAAAGTTCTTGTTGGCAACCGGTTAAAAGAGTAAAGGTTATAAGTAGAGATAAATAACCTATTTTTTTTGCTATCATGGTTTGGTGTCTTAAAATCTAAATTGAGACGCATGTTGCTGTCTTCAATTTGAAGATTCTAAGTACAAGCATAAAGGTGTTAGCTTAAAATTTATTGGTCAAATATGCAATTTCATCCATGAATGTATGGTTTAAGGGTTTAGCCTTGGTTTATAAGGTGTTTTGGAAAGTTTGAGATATCGATTAAATGCAAAAAAGACCTGCCGAAAGCAAGTCTTTTTTTTGAGTTTGTATAAGCATCTATTGTCTGGCAGAGCGTTTTCCTTTTCTACCTTCATTGTTTTTACCTCGCATTTTTCGTCTATGGTCCATTTTTTCCCATTTTTCATATTGCTCGTCATCAAGTATAGATTTCATTTGCTCTTTTCTGGCAATCTGATGGTCTAAGCGCTCATTTTGCATAGCGTACTTTTCTTCTGCGGTCAATACTTTTTTACCTTCCTCTTTTTGGGCTTTTCTCTCTTCCATTTTTGTTTTTCGAGCAGTGGCATCTTCAGTAAGTATTGCTTTGATTTTTCCTTGTTGAGATTCATTAAGATCTAAGGCCAAAGTCATTTTTTTGGTCTGAATAGTTGCTACTTGTTCAGGAGTCAAATCTTTCATGTCACCTCTTTTTCCTTTTCTTTGGTGATCTTGTGCCGTTGCAGTTATGCCTGCCATAATCAATATGGCCATTACTAATTTTTTCATGTTTATTTTTTTATGTATTTGTTACTTTGACATGAAATTTTCAATTAGGTTTAAGCGTAATTTAATTTTTAATAGTTTTTTAACGGAAAAAGATAAATTATGACAATTAAAAAGCGCGGCTTTTGGGCCGCGCTTTTAAGTAGGTATGTTTTTTAAATTTTTTAATTGGTCTGTGTTCGTCCTTCCATCGTTTTGTATGGATTAATAACGATGTCAGCCTCTTGTTCGTAGGTGTTTGTTACAATATCTTCTTTAACGGTATCATTTGTGTTCTGGTGATAAACAACAGAAGCACAGATAAAACATGCTAGGTAGATAAGACTTTTTACTTTATTGGTCATGATTTGGGGGTTTAAATTCTTTACTAATCTAAAAAAGATAAACGCATGAAAAAGCCCATTGTTGTGTAATGGGCTTTTTTTGATGTCTAGAATATTTAAAATGTGGTTAACACATTTCATTCATCGATGATATTGGTTTTTCATCGATAACGTTGAAATCTTGACCACAATTACATGCAATTATTTAGGGTCTAAAATATCGTTAATACGCTCAGAAACATCGTCGTAATGATATTTTGTCATCAAGTCAGAGGTTCTGTTACGTGCGTTTCTAATATCGCGCTTCAAAATATTCAATTCGGCTCTCGCAATGGTTCGAATATCAGATTGACTGGTGTTGACAACTGTTGATTTTCTGTAGCCACCAAAATCCGAAGCCTTGGCTTGATTTTCTGCAGTCAACAAATATGCTAAACGGTCAATATGGGCTTTTTGTAGGTTCCTTCTATAGGTATCTACCGTTTTGCCACTCCTTGTTTCAGACCATATACCTTTTCTTAATTCGCTCATCATTTGGGCAAGGGAATAAGCTTCGGACTTATCCATTGTTTCATTTTCTATCAACCTTGCCATTTTGCCTAAGCTTAATATATTATTTAATGTACGTACTTGCATAGCCCGCATTTGTTCTAAAAAGCCAGAGTACTCTGTACGCTCCAAAATATCTTGGTCTAGCATCCACATTGGAGTATTAAATAACTGTTCTTGAAGAAAAGCCATGGCTCTTTGCTGGCGTTCTTTAGGTACGGCGGTATAAACGGCGCCATCTTGGTCATAGGTTTTGTGGTGCTCATATACGCCCCCAATATTATTGGAAACATGGCCCATATATCTATTGAACTGAGCGAATATTTGACCATAAAGTTTATCAAGGTCTTCATAGTTCTTACCATCTTCTGCTGTCCACTCTATGAGTTTGGGAACAATTCTTTTTAAATTGGCAATACCGTATTCACTAGCTTTCATAGCGTCATCTCCCAAATCTTCGGTCTGTGAACTTGGGTCAACTATATCACCTACTTGTTGGTGACCAAAGCGGTAAAGAGGGTCACCTGCATGTTTTAAGATCCACTGGTCCAAAATAGCTTTTTCCTCTTCTGCTGTAGTGTTTAAAATTGGTTTGTATCCCCATTGAATGGCATATTTATCATATACCCCAATATCTGGCATTAAGGCAACACCTTCATCGCCAGGTTGCGCAATGTAGTTAAAACGGGCATAATCCATTATTGATGGTGCCGTACCATATTTTTTGGTAAACGTCTTAGAACGAAGGGAGTCTACAGGGTATGCAACACTACTGCCCATATTATGTGGAAGCCCAAGCGTGTGACCAACTTCATGTGATGATACAAATCTAATTAAGCGACCCATAACTTCATCATCAAAAGATACACCTCTGGCAGCAGGATTGATAGCTGCTGTTTGTACAAAGTACCAGTTTCTCAATAAGGTCATTACATTATGGTACCAATTAATATCAGATTCTAATATTTCACCACTGCGGGGATCGCTAACATGCGGACCATTGGCATTTGGTATAGGCGATGCTAAATAACGCACCACTGAATAACGCACATCTTCAGGAGACCATTCTGGATCTTCCTCAACTGTAGGTGGTTCTTTTGCAATAATGGCGTTCTTAAAACCTGCAGCTTCAAAAGCGGTTTGCCAATCTTCAATACCTTGCTTAATAAAAGGTACCCATTTTCTAGGTGTAGCCCTATCTACATAGTATACAATTTGCTTTTTTGGTTCAACTAGTTCGCCATTTTTGAATTTCTCTATATCCTCATCTTTAACCTCTAAGCGCCATCTATCTAAAAACTTGATCGTTTTGCTCTCTTGAGCATCTAGACCATAATCTACTTGACCACGTGCAAACCAACCTACACGCTCATCAAAATATCTGCGTTTCATAGGTTCTTCAGGTAATAGTACCATAGAGTTGTTGATTTCCACAGAAATTGAACCTAAGGTAGAATTACTAGGTGGGTTGCTCGCCAAATACGTTTTCACATGGCGTACTTCAACATTTAATGGGTAACTCTTAATGGATTCTATATACCCTCTGCCTTCATCTAAACGAGATACTTTATATCTTTTGCGATATCTATCTGGCATACCAAAAGCTTTGGTGTCCTTCGTGAAAATATCGTTTACTTCGATTACGGTTGTAGGGTTGATCGAGTCTTTCTGAATAGCTTTAATATCGAAAGAGAATAAAACCGGTTCAAAGTTTGAATTTACAACGGCTTCATGTACCGGTAAAGAATCTGCGGCAACAACATCATGGGATACTACACGAAGTAGTACTTTTTTATCTTTCTTTTCCCAGCGAAGTACTTGGGTGTTTATTTTTCCACCACCAAAACCAATGCCCGATGCAGTTTTGGAAATACGACTTACCATCAGCATTTCTTTATTAAATAGGGAATCTGGAATTTCAAAATAGTGATTTTCATCTACTACGTGGGTAGTAAATAGACCTGCATCACTTTTGGCATCTTTTGTTATAACCTTGTTATAAGGTTGAATTTTATCTTTAGAAGGCTTGTTAGCTTCTTGTTCCGTGTTTTTCTTTTTCTTTTTGAAGATTTGGGCGTCAGCATTCTGGTAGCCAAAAACACACAGTAATAGTAATAATTTTACAAGTAATTTTCTTTTCATTTGTGAGTTAGTTAGGTAATCTTTCAAAGATTGAAATAATATCTGTAACAAATAGTTAATAATTTCTTAAGCCTATTTGTAACAATCATGATCAATAGGCGTCTTTTAAATAGGAATAAACATTTTTTCATTCTGAATTAGTCGATTATAAAGCCTTTGCAATATGCAAGGGCTTTATTTTTATAATAAATTCTTATTAAAATAAAAGAGGTAGAAAAAATTGAAATAAGAGGATCAGTAAGAGAACCGCTATAAGATTAAGAATTATTCCGGCGCGTGCCATTTCATGTACCTTAATATACCCGCTAGCGAAAACTATGGCATTAGGTGGCGTGGCCATTGGTAGCATGAAAGCACAGCTACTTGCAATAGTGATGGGAATAAGTAGATAGGTTATGGGCAGACCCAGCCCTATGGCTATTCCCGCAACAACAGGAGCTAATACTGCAACAAGAGCAACATTGCTCATTAATTCTGTCATAAATAGCATTAGAACGATCAATAAAGAAGCCGTAAGCAATATACTTAGGTTGCTTTCTGCGATAACTTGGGCAACCAAATCTACAATACCCGAAACGGACATGCCATTTGCCAGTGATAGACCACCGCCAAATAGTATTAAAATTCCCCAAGCCAGTTTTTGGGTGTCTTTCCATTCTAAAATAAAATCTCCTTTTTTTAGATTATACGGCAGTGTAAATAACGCTATAGCGGCAAAAATACTTATAAGGGTATCCGATAGACCTAAATTGGGGAAAATGGAATTGATCAATGTTCTGAACACCCACAAAAATATTGTGACTCCAAAAATGGATAAGACCATTTTTTCCTTCCCGGAAGTAGGTCCTAATTTATCCAGTTCCTCATGAATAATGGTTTTTGAAGCCTTAAATTTTAACCCCTGAGTAGGGAAAAAGACTTTTACGAGAACAAAGTAACAAATGGAAATCATGATAAGGGAAACGGGTAGCCCTATAGTCATCCATTTTAAAAATGATATTTCTATTTGATATTGGTTTTCAAGTAAACCTATTAAGACAGAATTTGGAGGGGTGCCAATAACCGTTGCAATACCACCCGCATTGGCAGAAAAGGCAATACCAAGCATTACACTTAAGGCAAAATTGCGATCTCTTGTAGTGAATCCGTCTTCATCTTCGATCAAAAGATTGATGACCGACATGGCGATCGGTAACATAACTACCGTACTTGCCGTATTACTGATCCACATGCTCAGTACGGCAGTAGCGATCATAAAACCTAATACTACCTTATTGGCAGAAGTACCGGTAAGTTTAATGATAGTGAGTGCTATTCTTTTATGCAGATTTACTTTCTCTAATGCCAGTGCCATTACAAAGCCGCCAAAGAATAAAAAAACGATGGGGCTACCGTAGCTTGCACCAACATCACCAATGGGCATAATCTTTAAAATTGGAAAGAGTAATAAAGGCAGTAGGGCGGTTACCGAAATAGAAACCGCTTCTGTAACCCACCATACAACCATCCATAGTGCAACGGCAATGACGGCGTCGGCATTATCTGAAATCAATACACTTGGTAAAAAAATGATTATAAAAAATAGTATAGGACCTGTAAACAGACCTATTTTACTGCTTAAGTTCATGCTGGTTGGTTTTGCCAGCTTCTAAACTACTATTTTTATTCTTATGGTAAATGGCTATTTTAATAATTCAACAAATAGAACATCGTCTTCCTTATAGATTTTTGCCAGTTGCTGTTTTGTAATCCCTTTAATGCCTTTGTCCCATGCTTTGTTGCTTAGATCTGCTTTGTTTTTAAGTGTGTCTAATTGCATTTTCTTTTCTGATTTGAGGATATCAAAAATTACCTTTTCATTATCGGATAATTGAAGAGGTTTCTTTTCTGGTCTCATTTGCGGGAAGAACAAAACTTCTTGTATAGATGCATTATTGGTCATAAGCATAACCAAGCGATCAATACCTATGCCAATACCAGAAGTAGGTGGCATACCATATTCCAGGGCTCTAAGAAAATCTTGGTCAATGAACATAGCTTCGTCATCACCTTTTTCGGACAATTTCAGTTGGTCTTCAAAACGCTCTCTCTGGTCAATGGGGTCATTAAGCTCAGAATAGGCATTTGCCAACTCTTTACCATTTACCATTAGCTCAAAACGTTCTGTCAAAGCAGGGTTGTCTCTATGCTCTTTGGTCAACGGGCTCATTTCTTTTGGGTAATCTGTAATAAATGTTGGTTGCACGTAATGGTGCTCACATTTTTCGCCGAAAATCTCATCGATCAGTTTGCCTACACCCATAGTTTCGTCGACCTCTAGACCTAATTTTTTAGCCGTTTCACGAAGCTCATCTTCTGGCATACCGGCAACATCAATGCCTGTGTGTATTTTTATAGCCTCTAAAATGGGTACTCTTGCATAAGGTGCTTTGAATTCAATTTCGTGTTTGCCTACGGTTACCTTAGTAGTCCCATTGGCGTCCATCGCAATTTTCTCCAATAATTTTTCAGTGGTATCCATCATCCAATTGTAGTCTTTGTAGGCTACATACAGTTCCATTACCGTAAATTCCGGATTATGGGTACGATCCATACCTTCGTTTCTAAAATCCTTTGAGAATTCATAAACACCATCGAACCCACCAACAATCAATCTCTTTAGGTAAAGTTCATTGGCAATACGTAAATATAAAGGAATGTTCAGCGCATTATGGTGCGTTAAGAAAGGGCGTGCCGTAGCACCACCTGGTATTGGTTGTAAAATTGGTGTTTCAACCTCTAAATAACCTTTGTCGTTATAGAACTCACGAATACTATTGGTGATCTTGGTTCTTTTAATGAATGTTTCTTTGACCTTTGGGTTCACCACTAAATCTACATAACGTTGACGGTAGCGTAATTCTGGGTCATTGAACTCATCATAGACCTTGCCTTCTGCATCTTTTTTTGGTAATGGTAAAGGTCTTAGCGATTTGCTCAACATGGTAAACTTCTTGACCATAATGGTTTTTTCGCCTACTTGGGTAGTAAATAGGTCACCCTCAATACCGATAATATCACCAATATCCAATAATTTTTTATAGACATCATTGTATAAAGACTTATCATCACCTGTACAGATTTCATCTCTATTGAAATAAACTTGAATACGGCCGGAACTATCTTGTAGCTCGGCAAAAGAAGCTTTACCTTGAATTCTACGAGACATGAGTCTACCGGCAACAATAACCTGTTTACCTTCCTCATAATTAGATTTAATGCTTGCCGATGTAGCATTTACAGGGTATAAAGCAGCTGGATAAGGATTGATACCCAATGCTCTTAGTTTTTCTAATTTTTCTCTTCTGATAAGCTCTTGCTCCGATAATTGCATGCCGTCGTTTATTTAGCTGGCAAATATAATCGATATGTATTAATCTTTCAATCTAGAACGTACTAAAGGATAGAGTCTTTCAACAAATTTTTCATATGCAGGGGCAGAAGGGTGTAAACCATCATTTGCTACCAATTCAGGTTCATTTAAACCTTTTCTGGTAATATCGGTAATATTTAGAAACGTAACTCCTTTGGATTTTGAGGTAGATTTGGCAAAATCATTATACCTGTCAAGTTCCCTTGAGATTTGGTCATTACCGTTACTTTGGCCAAAAGGCGTATAAAAGTAATCTGGAATTGAAAGCACGACTACTTTGTTAGAATCATTACCCGCAAGACTAATGGCTTTATCAATTAATCTTACAAATTCTGTCTCATATTGAGAAAATGGTCTAGATTGAAATTGATTGTTTACACCAATAAGTAGCGTGACTAAATTATACTCGGCAGATGCTCTACCACCAATTGATGCCAATAATTGATCGGTTCTCCAGCCGGTTTGTGCAATAACAGTAGTATTGACCTTATAGTTTTTATTTTCTTCAATAGTGGAACTCAATTGTTTTGGGAAGCTGTCTTCAAACGCAACGCTTTCTCCAACGGTATAACTATCGCCAAGAGCCAAATAGTTTATGGTTTCTTGGTTGTTTAGATCTTCTGAAATAGGTGCGGATCTAATATCTTCGGTTTGGCTGCAAGATGGTAATATAGTAAACAGAAGACCTATTAGCGGTATAAGGGATAACTTGTTCAAGTATTTCATAATTATCTAACGTAACAATAGTTGTAAAGGTTTTAGTTAATTATAAAATACTCGATTAATCATAAGCTAGATGATATCAATTGTTGTCAGTCAAAATGTAATGATGTCCCATAATTGGGTACGTAGACTTGTTGGGTAATAATCTTTAAAATGTCATCTTCTAAACTGGTGATGGGAGTTTCAATAATTCTATTTATTTCTCTGCCATTTTTATAAAAAATAAAAGTAGGAACTCTTCTAATGTTTAATCCCCACTCTTCACCTTGTGGACTTTTTTTATAGGCTTCTTTTCTTTTGTCAAGGGCAATGATTTTTAAGTTTTCATTAGGGTATTCAGCTTGCTCCAGAATTTTTAAAAATCGCGGAACCTCTCGTTTGCTATCACCACACCAAGTGCCCATAAATATTAATATTTTGTAAGCGTTTAAGTGTTTTTTAATGAGTTTTATTTTTTCGGTATCAGCTTTATAGTTGCTGAAATTAGGAAGATACCAAGTTTTATAGGTGTTTGCGGAAAGAGCTTCGGGTGTAATTTTGCCAAGTAGAAATGGTTGTTGATTCTCAATATGCACTTCTTGGTTGATTTTTTGAGAATTGATTGTAGTAGTGTAGCTTAAAATAAATGCAATAATTAATAAGGAAAATTTCATGATCTATGATTTTAGATTAGATCTGAAAATTCTAGAAATTATTAGGGAAAATTAGGTTTTAAGGGGTGGAAATGGGGACTAGACCCAGGGTGGAGATTTATAGGGTTATTGAAAACGTTGCTTTATTTCATCTCTTGTGCTTGCCCCCAATTTCTTGTAAACGTTGTTTATGTGTGTTTTTACGGTGCTAACGCTAATAAACATGTCATTGGCAATTTCTTTGTTGGTTTTGCTCTTAAGAATTTGGGATACTATATTTTGTTCCTGCTCTGTAAGTTTGGTCAAAGGTGAAATTTGTAGTTTTGTTTTATCTTTTTTTGATTTTAGAATTAAAAAGATATTGAACCCGATAGAAATAACAAGTAAAAACGGCAATACCCATTGCCATAGTTTGGCTGAAGGGTCTTTACGGTCAGCAATTTGTTGGTCAATCGCTATTTCGTTATTATATAATGTAGTCAGGTTAATTTCTGGGTATTTAGAACGTAAACGATTACCTAGAGATGTATAATAATCCGAATTGTTGATATCATCTAAGTAATAGGAGTAAGTATCATTTTTTCTATCGGATAAAAAGCTATAAATATATAATTCTGCCAGTGGTTCATTTAGGTTAGCTCCATAATCTTGCAAAGAGGAAAACCATTTTTTTGAGTTTAATTTTTTACTTGCATTACTTCTAAATTCATTGAATTCATATGCCATTTGTTCTTTTAGAACATCAATGTCCAAAAACATAGAAGATGAAGAATTAGTGGAAGAAATTTCACATAGCGTCTCATTGTCAAATGATGTCGGAAACATAATGGTGTCGGTGTTTTTGGCAATGAACAATATACTTTTGCTGTATTCACAACTACCAAAAAAATGATCGGAATTAGTGCCAAGATCAGAACATTCATCCACGTGTATTCTATAAATCCTGTTTTGGTCCATTAAATTATCTCCGCTAAAATTAAAATAGCCCAAAGAATCTGTTGTACTCTTCTTTAAAATCTGTTCCATTGAAATTTTGTCGAACTTTCTGTAATCTTCAATAATGGAAAGGTATACAGTTTTGCCAAACTGTTGTTCTGCAATTTGACCTTTAAAGCTGTATTGTGCGGCACAATAGGAAAAAGAAAATAGCAGGTAAATTAAAAATAACTTTTTAGGCATTGGTTAAATAATGATAGTTTTTAAGATCGGTTTTTGTAACAAAGTGGTTATACTTGCGACGTATAAGGTACATCAATCAATCAAAATAATAATCAAATGAGTTTAATTCGCGTATTGCTCGCCATTTTTTTTCCTCCTTTAGCGGTTTTGGGCAAAGGTTGTGGTTCTTTTCTAATTGTTTTACTTTTAACTTTTTGCGGCTGGGTGCCTGGCGTAATTGCCGCATTGGTCATTTTGAACAATCCTAATTAGAAAAATCTTTCATGAAACTTTTAAAAACCTTCACTGCTGTTTTAATAACAGTATTCTTTGTTGCCTGTAATTTTACAGAAGAAATTTATTTTAATGAAAATGGCTCAGGCAAAATGAGTATTTCTTTTGATGGGGGCGAAATGTTGCAAATGTTGCCAGAAACAGATTCTACAAAATTGGAAAAGGCTATAGACTCCACTTTGGTATTTAGAGATTTGTTGATAGAAAAGAAAGATAGCATAGCTAAATTACCTTTAGAGGAGCAAGAAAAATTAAAAAGATTAGAGCCTTTTAAACTTCATATGAACGTTGATCCGGATAAAGGAATAATGAATTTTGATATGTTTACTGAATTCAACAAAGTATCAGAAGTCAATGATGCATTTAATTCTTTTCAAAGTGCAAGTTCCATTGGTCCCATTGCTGGGGGTAATGCTATGCCGGGTGGTGCTCCAGAAGAAGCAACAAAGGTCAACTATACTTTTAAGAAGAACAAATTCAAACGAGAGACAGTAATTCTTGATCAAACATTATTTGAAAGGAGCATAGATAGTTTAGCAGGTGCAGAAATGTTTTTATCTAGCTCTACATATACATTTAAGTATCATTTTCCAAGACGTGTAAAATCTACCAACATAGAAGAAGCTACATTTTCCATGGATGGAAAAACTATGGTACATGAAGTTAATTTTCTAGAAATGATGAAAGACCCAGAATCTATAGTCATTGAAGTGGAATTAGAGAAATAGGCTATAGCTTTTCGTACCTTTGTAAAATGAACAAGAAGGTACAAGTACAAGATTTAGGTCTTAAAGACTATAAAGAAACTTGGGATTATCAGGAACAGCTATTTCAAGAGACGCTTGATCTTAAAATACGCAATAGGAGAGAAGAGTTGAACTTAGAAACTCCCAATCATTTTCTTTATGTTGAACATCCCCATGTGTATACTTTGGGAAAAAGCGGAGACATTTCCAATCTTTTGGTAGATGAAAAAGTTTTGGCGGATAAAGGAGCCACTTTCTATAAGATTAATAGAGGAGGGGATATCACCTATCATGGTCCTGGACAAATAGTAGGTTACCCCATTTTAGATTTGGATAACTTCTTTACGGATATACATAAATACCTTCGTTTTTTGGAAGAAATGGTCATTTTGACTTTAAAGGAGTATGGATTGAAAGCGGAGCGCTCGCCTGGTGAAACAGGTGTGTGGTTAGATGTTGGTACTCCGTTTGCACGCAAAATTTGCGCCATGGGTGTAAGAGCATCGCGTTGGGTAACTATGCATGGTTTTGCGTTAAATGTCAATGCTGATTTAGGTTATTTTGATTTAATGATCCCGTGCGGAATAAAAGGTAAGGCGGTTACTTCTTTAAACGTGGAGTTAGGTAAGAAAGAAGTTAATTTGGAAGAAGTGAAGCAAAAATTACTAAAGCATTTTCAAATACTTTTTGAAGCTGAGGTAAATGAAAAAACCGAGGTGTAAGCCTCGGTTTTTTTATATTTTGACATAAGGCTATTTGCTGTGTGCAGTAAGTAAGGTACTGCTCATAAGGTCTCCATTTTTCTTATAAGTTTCTTGTTTAACCATACCCACACCTTCTGCAAGCCACACTCTAGAAGGGTATACTTGGTTTGCCATCATCATTTTTGATCGGTTTTCACTGTATAGTACGTAACAGTCATAAGTGCCAGCAGGAGTACTGATACTTTCTTTTTTCTCTACATTTCTATTGGTCATGTCAACGGTCATATTCATATTTATACCGCTCATACTAATTTTCATGGCAACATTGGCATCGTTAAGTTTTTGGCCAACGCTAAGATCATTTGGTATTTCTATATCATTACCCGATATTTCAATATCCATATCGCCATACTGTTCCATCATTTCAGAGGGTAGAAGAGATTCGTAATCTAGGGTTACCATGTTTCCGGTACACGTTAAATTGTACGTGGTACTATAAGCGTCCTTCCCTTTGTTATCTTTCAGGTCTATAGCCATGGTGGCATTAGTGACGTTTCCGTTATTTATGGCCTCTACGACCTTATATGAGCTTACACCCTCTACTTTTCCTTTTTTATTATAATTAGTGTATTCCATAGAAACACCTTCGTTCATGGGGTAGAATTTACTACAATTATCTTGAGCGATAGAGGTGGTGATACAAGTTAAAAGGGCAAGTGTAAATAATAATTTAGTTTTCATTTTATAATAGTTAAGGTTCTGAATTATAACTATTTAAATTTATGAAAATCCTAAGAATTATGTTGATTAAATGTATGGTCGGTATATAAATGTTTGTAGACCTTAACTTTCGGTGTGTTATCGTATTTTATAAACCTTAATACTATTTTCCTGATCCTTGAATACAAGTTCGGGCTTTTTGTTTCTGTTCATATCTGCCATATCAATGACGGAATTACCAAAAATCGGAAAATTTGGTATGGCTTCGGCTTGACTGTCAAACATGTATATTTTCTGATTTTGAATATCCGTTACAGATACATAGATTTTATCATTGAGGTAGAAAATAACGGGCTTGGTATAAACCCCTAACTCAAGTTCAACCTTTTTGTCTCGTATTTGTAAAATATTGTCGTTCATTATGGCTAAAGTTCTAGATGTGGCATCTATACCGTGATCTTTGTCTAGATTTAGATTGCTCGATGAAATTTTTCCTTGAGAGTCAATTTGGTATAAAATACCATCCATCGAGGTAAAAGTAAATTTGTTTTGGTATAACCTAATTTCATTATCGGAAAATGAAAACTTGTTTTTTATGTTTATCCTGGTTTTGCCAACTCTATTTAATATTTTTAGTTTGCCATTATCAAGTTTAAGAACAATGTAGTCTTTTTTTCCAATTCTAAAATGTTGGGGAGAATTTAGTATGTTGGCTTCGGCAGTATCATATGTAAATCCTTTTACTGTTTTACCTTCATTATTGTACATATGTACTTTTTTGTTTTGTGTGACTATGAATCTATAGTTTTTATTTCCTTCGTAGTCAAAAACCGCTAGTGGATTAAGGTTGCCGCCAGAATAGTTTATTTTAAACGGTTTTACCTCTTTTCCATTTCTGTCTAAAATTAAAAACTCGTTGTTTGTAGTAAATGCCAATTGTAATTTACCATTTTTGAAAAGATCTACTTGGTGTACTTTTCCTTGAACTGTACCATCTAACTGTTTCTTCCAGAGAATCTTGCCGGTATTGGAAATTAAATAAAGTATATTCTCTTGATCCTGTACTATAATTTCTTTTCTACCATTATTATGGTTGGTTACAAATTGGGGCAATGTTGCAAGGTCAGTATTAAATTGAATTTCAAATGCTTGTGATACTGTGTTTTGAACATCTTCATTAGTAACCTTTTTAATTAAGAAGTTAGTGTGGTAGAAACCATTATCTGCGATAATCTGTGATGCAAAAACATAATCTTTTAAATGACTATTGCTGAACGAACTACCCAAGGTTTTAGAAACCGATTCGTTTAAGAAGGCAGCGTTGCCCTCAAAATTAGAAATTGAAAGCACACTCGATGATTGGGTAAGGTTGGTTTCAATGGTTTTATATATAGGTGTCTTATCAAAGGTGTCTCCAGTCTTTATTTTAGAAATGGCTGATTCTAGTGTGGTTTTAGATGTTGAAAAAATAAAGGTGTTTTCGGTAATACTGGCGAAGGTGAATGTGATATCACCAATTAAAGGTTGTATTGTTGCAAAAATAGTATTGTCAGAATGTAGTTCCCATATTTCATTACCACTAAATTCTTCAGTACTTACTTTTTCGGTATTTAAATAGTCAAGTAAAGTAGCGGTACCATAAGTTTTTAAAAACAGCATTTTTTCTTGGTCAATTTCGGTAATGCCAATTTCCTCAACAGTACTTAATAGTGAATCTAAAAGTTGGGTGGGGTAGTTGTTTAGCGTTTTATTTTCAATGAATTTATTGAATTCGTCAAAACCAAATGAGGTTATGTATTTGCTATTACTAGGAGCCAAATTCCAAACTTTGTTCTCTATAGGTTTTATATTATTGAATAATGATAAGTAATATTGATTAAGGTCATTTGGCTGTGCTATGCCGCTTAAAATTAATTCGTTACCATGCACAGTGGCGTCAAGTGTTAACCAACTACCAAAATTGGAGACCTTTTGGTCTTTGCCTAAAAGATTGTTAAGTATTGTGGTTCCTTTATCTATATCAAGCCAAATGTTAATGAGCTTTTCATGGTTGGATACTTCGTAAAGTTGTTTAAATGAACTGTTTTTTTGAGGTGAGTTTACAGAATTAATGTTTTCTTGAAGTAGGTGTTGAGAAGAGCACATAATCCAGAAATCATTAAGATATGTAGTGTAGAATATTGCATTATCAACTGTGTATTTTGTAACCGTGTAGTCGTTGAAAGTGAGGTCCTCTTTACTTTTACTGGTTAGTTCTGCCCAGTTATCTATGGAGAGACTATCTTTTGTTATAAAGGTGTAATCTATATTTAGGCTGTCAACGGAGAGCGCAACCAATCCGTTTTTTTGATTGGATAAAAGACCTAAGTCTTTAAGGGTGTTCTTTAATGTAGAAAATGGTTTATTCAATGTTAAACCGTTTAGAATTTCATTGGAAGAAAATTCATTTTTAACCGATTCAAAATCATTGATTTGAAATATTAAGCTAGCGTTTTCAGGTATTACCTTTAAAGGTGAACTATCGTTCTTTTTTTTAGAAGTACAGCTATAGCAAATAAAGGCAATAACTAGGTATGCTAGAAAAGGTCTCATGAATAGAAATTTATACAAAGTTATACTATTTGTAAAACTATATCAGTTGTTTGGCAAAAGCTTAAAACTTGTTCTGTGGTACTTGGTTATACCATATTTTTTAATTGCTTCTCTATGCTCTTTGGTAGGGTAACCTTTGTTCTTTTTCCAGTTGTACATAGGGTATTCTTCATGCAATTTCAGCATATAGGCATCACGTGCTGTTTTTGCTAAGACAGAAGCTGCAGCTATACTCAAATATTTAGAATCACCTTTGACAATGCAGGTATGGGATATTTTTTTATAAGGTTTGAATTTGTTGCCGTCAACAATGATATGGCTTGGGATTTGCGATAATTTGGATATTGCATGGTGCATTCCTAGAATAGAAGCATTTAAAATATTGATGTCATCTATGATCTCTGGCTGTATATGGGCAATTCCAAAACAAATGCAATCTTCCTTTAATAATGGCTCTAAAAGTTGTCTTTTGTGTTCTGATAACAGCTTTGAATCTGTTAAAATTGAATTCTCGAATGTTTCTGGCAGAATTATTGCTGCAGCGGTCACAGGTCCCGCTAAACAACCTCTTCCCGCCTCGTCAGTACCGGTTTCGTTAATATTTTTGTAAAATTTAAGAAGCATTATGTTTTTTTTAACTTAAAATTTTGAATTTTAAATATTGAATTATTGTTAAATAATTGTTTTATTTTCAACAAAATCGATGAAATACAGAATAAAAAATAATAATAAGTGTTTTTTTAACATATAACTTTTTTGGGTTAAGATAGCTTTTGGAATACTAAGCAAATTTTTGGACTTTTGGCGCAAGCTAATTCAAAAACAAATTTTATGAAACAGAAGTTGACGTGGATGTTGACGCCTTTATTGGTGTTCTTCATGACATTTTCCTTTGCACAGGAAAAAACAGTGACCGGTGTTGTAACCGATCAAAGCGGTTTGCCTTTACCGGGAGTGTCTGTTGTAGTTGTTGGTACAACGAACGGATCTCAAACAGATTTTGATGGTAACTATGCCATTAACGTAAATCAAGGCGAAAAATTAAGATTCTCTTATTTAGGTCAAAAAACAGTGACGATGAGTGTTGGAGCTTCCAATACCATTAATGTACAATTGGAAGAAGATGCTGAGGCATTGGAAGAAGTTGTTGTTGTAGGTTATGGTTCTAGGTCAAAAGAATTATCTACATCGGCGATCTCTACTGTATCTACTGAAAAGATAGAGGCTTTTGTTCCTTCTACTAGTATTGATAACATTTTACAAGGTCAAGCCGCGGGTGTGCAGGTTACAGCTGCTAACGGTAGACCTGGTAATACGGCATTCGTACAAATTAGAGGTGTAGGGTCGATCAACGCACAAACTACTCCGTTATATGTAATTGATGGTGTGCCTATTCCGATTGACACAGAAAGGGATTTCAATCCAATTAGTAACTTGAATCCTAGTGATATTGAGACTTTCTCAATTTTGAAAGATGCGGCTACCGTTTCTAAGTATGGTTCTCGTGGTGCTAATGGTGTTGTTTTGATTACCACTAAAAAAGGTAAAGCAGGTGACGCAAGAGTTAAGTTCTCTTCTTCTTATGGTTTTGGTGAAATGATCCCTAATAATTTTGATTTGATGAATGCATCTCAAAAATTAGAGTTGGAGCGTCAATACGCTGCCTTGGGTGTAGGTGCTGCCGGTAGTATGCCTGGAGCAAATGCAACTCCTGAAGAGTTGGCTAGACTAACTGCATTAGATACAGACTGGCAAGAAGCATTGCTTAAGAATTCTGTTATCCAATCAAACAATCTTTCTGTTTCAGGTGGTGATGAAAAGTTAACTTATTATTTATCATTAGGATATGATAAGAACTCTGGTATTATTGAAAATATTGATGGTTTTGAAAGAGTGTCTGCTCGTTTAAATACGAATTACCAAGCAAAAGATTGGTTGAATATTGGGGCTAACGTTTCGGTTTCTCGTAGTACTACAGATTTACCAAGGGATAGAAACAATGTACAGAACCCTTTTAGAGCTATGTATGATTATAACCCATATGATCCATTATTTTTAACTAATGATGATGGCTCTATAGTTACTGATGCTCAAGGTGATAATGTTTATAATCCTACAAGATCAGGTTTTCCAATTGCGCTAGCATTACAAACAGAACCGGAAGATACTAGAAACTTATTGTTAATTGGTAACTTAAGCGCAGGTATGACGTTTGGGGAGAAATTCTCCAATAATTTTAGTGTTGGTTTAATTAGCAATAGATATAATAGAACATCTCGTTCAATCGCAGGTGGTGTCTTAAATTCAATTGTAGGTTCTGCTGCTTTTCCAGGAACTCAAACAGATAATTTAAATGTAGATTTCGAATATAATGTAAATAACGTATTTACGTATTCAGATACATTTAATGGTCTTCATAATCTTTCTGCTAGTTTCCTATTGGAATATAATGAGAATATTGCTACAAGTATGTTTGCTTCAGGTAGAGGTTTTCCTTCTCCAGATATTCCATATTTAAATGTGGCTGCAGAGGCAACTTCTGTAGGTTCAAATGAATCTAGAAGAATTTTATTTTCTCAAGGTTTGTTTGTGGATTATGATTATGATGGTAGATATATTGTTTCTGGTTCTGTAAGACGTGATGGTTCTTCTAGATTTGGTCCAGATAATAAATACGGTTATTTCTACAGCGGTAGTGCGGCATGGAATATTGCTAACGAAAGTTTTATGGAAAACTCTATTTTCAATACGTTGAAATTAAGAGCATCTTACGGTACTTCTGGTAACCAAAACATTGGTGATTTCCAATACTTAAACTTGTTGGATTTTGCAAATACGTATAATGGTCAAACAACTGCTTTACCGGTAGGTGTGGGTAACCCTCAAATTCAGTGGGAGTCTCAAGCTATTTTTGATGTAGGTGTTGAATTCGGTTTATTTAACAACAGATTAAATGGTGTAGTTGATTACTTTAAAAAGAACTCTCAAGATTTATTGTTAGATCGTCCAATTTCTTATACAGTAGGGGATGAGAACAACTCTATCTTCTCAAATATTGGTGAGTTGCAAAACTCGGGTATTGAGGTTTCTCTAAGTGGAGATGTTATCCGAACTCAGAACTTTAAATGGACTTTAGGTGGTAACATAACCTTTATTGATAATGAGGTTGTTGAATTGGTAGATGGTGAAGATATCATAACAGGTACATTTGGAGATAATATTTTACGTGTAGGAGAGGAAATCAATTCTTATTATGCAGTAGAGTACGCTGGTGTAAACCCAGCAAATGGTGCGCCTTTATACTATGATTTAGATGGGAATATTACTGAGGAATTTAGTGACGGTTTTCAACAAATTCAGGAAGGAAAATCTCCTATAGCGGATTTTGAAGGTGGTTTCTACACTGCATTTTCTTATAAAGGATTTGGCCTTAGAGGTGATTTCGTTTATAAAGGTGGAAACTACATCTATAACTTCCAACGCTCAGAGGGTATTGCTATACAAAATATTGATGCTAACCAAAGAGTTGAGGCATTTAACTATTGGAAACAACCGGGAGATACTGATGTATTGCCTAGTCCTTTATATCAAAGTACTGCTGATCAAACTTCAACAAGATTCTTGGAAAAAGGAGATTACTTAAGATTACGTACAGTAACTCTTGATTACAACATGCCTAGAGATATGATTGACGGTATTGGTCTAAACTCTTTAAGATTTTTCGTGTCAGGACAGAATTTATTCACGATCACTGATTTTAATGGGGATCCAGAGGTAGGTTTAGGTTCTGCGGAATCAGGAGAGCCTGGAGATACTGGTTTCGTGCCAGGATCATTTAACCTATTTAGCTATCCAAACACAAGGTCTTATACTTTTGGTGTTGAAGTAGGATTTTAAAAACAAAAAAAAAGTTAGAAATGAAAAATAATATAAAAATATTAGTTCTTTTGTTTTCGTTCGGATTCTTTATGTCGTGCGATGACGAGTTGAATGATTTACAACCTTTCGTAGAAGGTAATCCTGAAACATTCTTTAATAGTGTTTCGGCATTCCAAAATGGTGTAGATGGTGCTTATAGACAATTGTGGAATTATTATTCAAGTACTGGTTCGGGTTTACAGGGTATACCGGACATACTTTCTGATAATGTAATCATTGCACAAACAGGTAGACGTTCTAATCAGGATTATTACAATTATAGATATGTTGCAAGTACAGGTGGTGCAATAGATTTATATTGGAGTGAAGCTTATGAAGCTGTAAACGTTGCCAATTTGGTAATTGCTCAGATTGATAACCTTGGTGATGGTGCAGATAAGGATAACATTTTAGGGCAAGCTTTAGCAATTAGAGCTTGGGCTCATTTTGATTTGGTTAGGGTTTATGGTAAAATACCAACACAATCTGCAGATGCTAACGCTTCTTTAGGTGTTGTTTACCTTAAAGTTGAAGATGGCGATACAGAGGATCCTTTTGCAGAGCCTGCTAGAGAAACCGTTGCGAGTAATTACGCTGAAATCATTGGTGATTTGGAAAGAGCTAGTCAATTAATTGGGGATGATAATGGAGAAGGTAAACTGAATAAAGAAGGTGTTTACGCCTTACTTTCTAGGGTTTATCTTTATAATGGCGAATACCAAAAGGTTATTGATGCAGCAAATGAAGTAAGTGTTCCACTTGCTACAGCTGAAGAATTAGAAGGGCTTTACACAGATGCTAATGAAGCAGGTATAGTGATCAAATTGGCTATTAATACTACTTCGGAGAGTAGTGGAAATAATGTAGGGGTATTATATAGCCAAACTACATCTACTGCCGATGTTCTAGAGTATGCTTTTGATTTTGATTTTTATAATAGTATTGATGAAGATGATCAACGCTTGGGTGTAATTTCTTATATCGGGGAAAATGGTGGTAATCAATACAACGCTATTAATAAGTTTCTTGGCGAAACAGGTGAAGTTAATGGTCGTGTAGATGTAAAAGTTATTAGAGCTGCTGAAGTATTATTGAATAAAGCGGAAGCGCAATATGAATTAGGTCAAGATGCATTATCTACATTGAACGAACTTAGAGATTTAAGATACGTATCATATGATGGTGGTGAATCAGGTCAAGCATTAGAAGATGCCATTCAATTTGAAAGAAGAGTTGAATTGTCTTTTGAAGGTCATAGATTTTTTGATTTAAAGCGTCGCAGTGAGCCTGTTGTTCGTTCTACTATGGGAGATATACTTGATGGTTCTGGAACTCCTCCAGATTTTCCAACAATTGATGCTGACAATTTTAGATTTCAATTGCCTATTCCTATAGCGGAAATCAATGCTAATCAAAACATGGTTCAGAATCCTGGATATTAAAAACTAGTATAATTATGAAAAAATATATTTTAATAATAGCGGTACTATTTGCTTTTGTTTCTTGTGAAGAAGAGAATATAGTATTTGATAGTGAAAATGGTCAAACATTGGCCAAGTTTTCGGCAAGTTCTATTTTAGTGCCAACTCCTACTGAGGGTGCATCAATTAATGTAGATGTTTTTGTTAGTACCAAAACGGATAGTGAAAGAACTATTTCCGTTGAGGTAGATCCATCTTCAACAGCAACTTCAGACCAGTATACTATAAGTGGTTTAACAATTCCAGCTGGAGCTTTCGGGTCAACGGTTACTATTACAGGTAATTTCGATGCTTTACCAGAAGAAGGCAGAGTAAATCTTGTTCTTAATTTGGTAGACGTTTCTGGATCAAATGATATTGTCATAGAAAATTCACCTCTAAATTTAGAATTTTATAGAGAATGTCCTATTGCAGCTGGAGAATGGACTATTAATATGACTGACTCTTATGGAGATGGTTGGCAGACAGATACAGCTACTGGTGGTTCAGGTTTAACCATTACTTTAAATGACGGTACTGTTTTGGAAGTTGGACTTTGTTCTCCTTATGGTAGTGCTGCGGGTACATTTTTAGGAGATGGCGAATGTACACCTAATAATGGTTCAGAAGGAATAGTGACGATTACGATACCTGAAGGTACTGAATCTGCAGAGTGGTTCTTTCCAGGAGACCAGTATGGTGAAATTGGATTTGAAATTATATCTCCAAGCGGCGAAGTTGCTGGAGGTTATGAAAGTGCAGATGCAGGTTTACTTACAATAGATTATTGTAAGTAAGATTTGAACTTTTGTTTAAATCCATAATGATATAAATACATCATTATAATATTTCTAAAATCAGGCTGAAGCAATTTAGCCTGATTTTTTTTTACCTTTTACTAAAGTTTAGATTAATAGAACGACAGAATAGAAAACCAATTTAACTTGTTATGAAACATAAATTATTTATTAGTGTATTAAGTTGCCTTTTGTTAAATAGTATTGCATGTTCTTCAGATAATGAAACTGTTAATAATATTGAAGAGATGGAAGAAGAAGTTGTAGAAGAGGAGTCAGAATCAGATGATCCTGTTCAAACGGTTTATCCTCTAGAAGGGGAAACAGGTAATGTGTTATTGTATGATAATTCTTTGTCCAAGGAAGGATATGTTTTATTTAATGAAGCTACTGACGATCGGGTGTATTTAATGGCAAAAGATTCTGCTCAAATTATTCATGAATGGCAATTGGAATTTGGATTGGGTAATGATGTGGAATTATTGTCAGACGGTAAATTATTAGCTTCATTAGGTGTAGAAAGTCCAGATTTTAGCTTTGGAGGTTTTGGGGGTATCATTCAGCTAATAAACCCTGATAGTTCAATTGATTGGGAGTATATATTGGCAAATGAAGAGCATATTATTCATCATGATGTAGAAATGTTGCCTAATGGAAATGTATTGGCCATAGTGTGGGATCTAAGACTTCCCGATGAACTTGACGCCATAGGTTACCTTGGTGAAGAGGAAAAAGTGTATACGGAATCCATAATAGAAATAAACCCAGCTACAAATGAAGTTGTTTGGAAGTGGGATTCTTGGGATCATATCATTCAGGATACAGATAGTTCTAAACCGTATTTTGGTATTGTAGCAGATAACCCTGAAAAAATCAATATTAACTTTATAGATGTTTTAAGAGAGGAAACAGGACCAGATGGAGATATAATGCATGCTAACGGATTAAGTTATGACAGTAATAAAGATATAATTTATTTAAGCGTAAACTATTTTAGTGAGGTTTGGGTTATTGATCATAGCACAACAGCAGAGGAAGCCACAGTTGATTCTGGTGGTAATTATGGTAAAGGAGGTGATTTAGTTTATCGTTTTGGAAATCCTAGTGCTTATAATAATGAGAGTGGTGAACGATTGTTTTACAATAATCATTTTCCCAATATTTTACAAGATGGTTTACCGGGTGCTGGAAATATTTTAGTATATGCTAATGGAAATGGGGACACTAAACAATCTATAGTTTATGAATTTAGCTTACCTGCGGAATTGAATTTAATTCCTAATGAAAACAATGAACCGGAAACTGTATGGCAATACACTAGAGATAATCTATATTCAGCTAGAGTTTCAGGAGCCATTCGTTTAGATAATGGCAATACATTGATAACTTCTGGTTCTATGGGTGTTATTGAAGTAACTAATGAAAAAGAGGTAGTTTGGGAGTTTGAGGGTACTGGATTCTATTGGAGATCTTATCACTATAATCTTGATAGTTCTGCTATTTCTTTTTTAAACAGTGATATGCCTTAACCTGTAAAATTAGCAGTAGAATGGTCCTATATTAATTTGTTATAAAACTATATATTTTAAGTTTTTAATAACAGTTTTTAAACACGGCAATTCATAATAAACATTTAAATTGTCCCAAAATCAATGCATAAAATGAATAAAATTTTAACGGTAATTTTCATTGCCACTTTTGTGATCAACAACGTAAATGGACAAAATGCTTATTCTCCTGTTCCTGAAGAAGGAATAGTTAATTTTGTTACCAGCAGTACGGAAATAGAGCCTAGTAAGGCGAAAGGAAGTCCGTATTTAAATGAAGAATTTGTACACGGTGAAGTTATCGTAAACGAAAAAGTCGAGGAAGTAGGTAAAATGAGATATAATGCCTACAGAAATGAAGTAGAAATTTTAGATAATTTATCTAAGGATTCCTATTACTCACTACTTAAAAGAGCATATATTAAAGTTGAGATAGACGGCAAGTTATATCGTATTTATACTTATGTAGATAATGATAAATCTATTAAAACTAGCTATTTCACAGAGTTGAATGAGGGACCTTTAAAATTGTTGTTTAAACCTGAAGCCTTATTAAAGCAGGCGCGTACTCCTAGTACCTCTTATGAGAAATATTCTCCACCAACATATGTATGGAATAGTTCTTATTATATATTAGACAACAGAAATAAGGATTCTGAAAATCACGCAGTTAAAGTACGCTTAACAAAAAATAATATTTTAGATTTTACAGGGAGTAAGAAAAATGAAATGAAGTTATATGTTAAAGAAAAGAAATTAAATCTTAGAAAAGAACAAGATGTAATAGCATTTCTTAACTACTTTAATTCTTTGTAATAGCATTTCAAAAATTAAATAAAAAAGCCAAAGATGAACATCTTTGGCTTTTTTATTTATTCCACACGAAACTCAAATAATTCTGAGTTTGAAGTATTGTCGAATGAGTCTTTTGTAATTACTCTCCAATAGTAAGTATTGCCTGTTGAAATAGAAGCGTTTATCGTAGTGTTCGTGGTACTCCCTAATGAGGTGGTAGGCTCATTAACAGTATCAAATAGTATCTCATAGGAAACAATATCATCATCAACATCAGATGTAGACCATTCAAGTGTAATGGTTGAACTTGTATCGGTTATAGTAGCACCTCTTTGTGGGGTAATCGCAACAGCCGGAAATGGAGCATAATTTTCAATACCTTGTCCTTGGTTGTAAAATGACCAAGTATCGCTGGTTGCGGTAGAAGTTGTTCCACTGGCAAGTGAAATTACATACCATTCATACGGTGTTCCCCTATTGATCAACACATCAACTTGGTTTGTTGTAGATGTTGCCGTTGTAATACTTCCCGATTCTAGATTTTTAATTTTAACTTCATATGAGTCGGTATTTTCAGAGGCTGACCATTGAAAATTTACCGTACTTCTAGTGTCATCGTTAGCATTTATGACTCCTTCATTACATTCTGTATTGTCTTCGGGAAATATAAGGGATGCTGCACTTGGGTCTACTACAACTGGTGCAACAGGTTCTATAGGCGTTTCGTTGTCCGATCCACCACCACATGAAAGCAAAAGTGATCCGAACAAAAACATGAAAGTTATATGTTTTAGTATTCTCATTTTCTTATAATTTTATAATTAGAAAGCGTATTGCCATTTGTGACATTTAACATATATACACCGGTGGCTAAATTGTTAACGCTTATTTTAATTTCATTATTGATGGGTTTCATTTTTTTCGAAAATACACTAGACCCATTTAATTTGTAAAGGGAAATAGTAGCTTCTGTTGTAGAATTTGCACCTAAATAAATGGTTAAATCACCTCCTTCAATTGGGTTTGGGTAAATAAAGAATTCATCATTTAGAAGAATATTTTCAGTATAAACCCCTTGACAATCTAGATCTGTTTTAACTAATAGTTCTGTGCTGTTAGTATCTAAAGGTAAAGTTATCTCTTTAGCTGTAGTAGTGTACATCTTTTCATTTAAAAATATGGTATATAATTCTCCACCTGCTAAGCTAAGCGTAACTTCATTACTCAATGAGTTGATTTTGGCTGACACCGACAACGACTCAGGTTCAGAAATAACTAGGTCATAGCAAATTTCATAATCAGTTTGTCCTTCTACGGTTACACATAATTGATAACTACCGGCAGATAAGTTGGAAAATGAACTTTCATCAGTAAAGTTTTCGCTTATTGAAGTATCGGTGCCGGTTAGTACAGCATTATATGTGTAGGTATTGTTGGCAGTGGTTATCACTATGCTACCATTGTTACTAGCGTTACATGAGCTACCTATAGTTTGAATTTGAAAATTTGTGTTCGGTAAAGAGAAAACCTCACAACCAGTAGTATTTACAACTGTTCCATTGGGTGTGTCATTGCATTGGTCAATATCATTAGGTACTCCATCATTATCACTATCATTATCGCATGGATTACCAATGCCGTCAAAGTCATCATCTTCTTGATCTGGGTTTGCAATTAATGGGCAATTGTCATCAACATCTAAAATTCCATCGTTGTCGTCATCGGTGTCACAGACGTCACCAATACCATCATTATCGGTATCTAATTGATCTGCGTTTGCAATTAAAGGACAATTATCATTACTATCTAAAATTCCGTCATCATCATCATCGTCATCGTCAGGTAAGCCATCAACAACTAAATCGTCTATAGTCACACCTTCTTGGGTGACCGCTGGATCAGATTGAAAAACAATTCTAAAAACCACGTTACTTTCACCTGTAAGGTTGGTCTCGCCATTGGCTGCGTTTAAATTGAAATCATAGGCATATTCGGTCATTACTGTATTTTCACCGGTCCATTGAGCTCCAGGGCAGTTTTGGCAATCATCGGCTTCTTCTGATAAGGCATTGGTTCGGTTGCTGTTATACCAGTTTGGTTGACTGTCGATATTGCCTAAAATATCCCAGTTGATACCTCCGTCAATGGAATACTCAACATAGACTATGTCAAAATTTAGTTCTAGGTCATAAGCCATATTAAATTTTAGGACAGGGGCTATTATAGAGGTCATGTCATAGCAATTGCTCAATAAAATAGCTTTTGTACTATTGGGGTGATCGCCACTTAAATTGGTGCCGTAAACGTTTGTTCCAGACGTGGCGGTATTTAGTTTTGACCCTGCAGGTACTCCTCTCTGCCAAACCACTTCAGAATTTCCATCATTGTAAGTAATTAGGGATTCCTCTTCGGTTTCAAACGTGTTAACTTCACCACCGGACCCTGGTACATTAAGAAAAAATCTATTCTCAAGAGTATTGTTGTCGCTGTAGCTGTCATTAGTAATGGTTGCTGTTATGGATATGTTGGAATTGCCAAAATTGGTCGAGGTTTCAATTGGTAAAGCAATAGTTTCAGTAGCGTTACTTAATAGATTTCCTGTCCAAGTAAATGTTTGTTCTGGATTATTGTTAATAGTATAGGTGATATCAATTTGGGTAATGGTATTAAGTCCTTGGTTTTCTACAGTTGCCGTTGGGGTAAAGGAGTCGCAAAGCACTTCGTTTGAGTTTGGGGTAATAGATACTAATCTTACTTCATTGTCGGGTATTTGAATTGGTATTGTAGATTCCCAAACACCTCTACCGTATGTTGAAGCAATAATTTTTTCTCCATCTAAATTGACTTCTAGGTCACTTATAGCAACACTTGGCAGGTTGGCAAAGTATTCTTCCCATTCTGAAAGGGTGTCGTCTAATCTGTAAACACCTAAGCTTGTACCTACGTAAATTGGATTTTCGGTATGTCTGCCTTGGTGAGCTATTGAGAAAAATGCTTGATCGGTTGGAATATCGAAGGTGATGTTTTCTGAAATTGTTTCTGATTCGCCAATAGTAACCTTAAAAACTCCTCTTTCTGAAGGTTGTTCATTTTGGGCGATACCCACTCTGTCAGATGTAGTAAGATAAATAATATTACTATCATTTGAGTTAATTGCCATATCTGAGATTTCCGAATCCATTACTTTTATGAGGCTAAAAGTGGCACCGCCATTTCGACTTCTATATAGTATATTACTTTCAGCGGCAAATATAGTTTCAGGATTATTAGGGTCAACTTCAAGATCGTCAATATTGCCTGTGCCAATTGAAGATGATATTTTGCTCCATTGGTTGTTTTCTAATTTGTATAAAGCATCAAAACCGGCATAAACAGAACCATCTGAGGCAACAGCCAAAGGAGTAATCCAATTTCCCTGTATGGTATTGCCATTTGTATCTGTAGGTGCAGCGACTACCCCAACAGATTGCCCGGAATCTGATGAGATGAATAGGCTTCCTCCAAACTGGACAAATCCATAAACTAAACTACTATTATTAGGGTCAATTTCATAATCCATTCCATCACCACCGGTGAAAACATGCCATTGTTCTTGGTTTCGTATAAAACCTGCATTGTCCTGTAGACCTCCTGTTATTTTGCCTGCATCATTTTTTGCTACAGAAATTCTATAAAATTGACTAATACTGATGCCTGCGGTGTAATCGGTAAAAGAACTTCCTCCGTTTTCAGACATATAAATACCCCCATCACTACCAACATAGAGTTTGTTGTTGAAAATTTTAATAGTATGTATATCTGCGTGGGTATATCCTTGATCGGTAACGTTCCATCTATTGATTCTAATGAAAGTATCGCCTCCATTGGTGCTTTTCCAGACATTTAGACAACCCGTATAAACTTCGTTGAAATTTGATGGTGACACCTCAATGGCAAGATCGAACCAAGCTTGGTTAGATTCAAAAATATCTTGTTCGCTAGCTGTCCTCGTAAAAGACTCTCCACTGTCCAGTGATTTGTACAATCCACCAAAGGCAAAGCTATTACCTCCTGTTAGTGCTCGTAAAACATATACTCCAGATGGGTTTGCTCCACTAACTCCTATAGCAAGTCTCCCTGAACTTGAAGGAATGCCATTTGTGATCTCAACAAAATTATCTCCACCATCTGTAGATTTGAAAAAAGTATTTGAAGATACTGCATATATGGTGTTGGGGTCATTGGGTTTTAATTTGAAATCTTGAATATTACCGCTTCTTTTTACGGACCAAGTAGCTCCTCCATCTGTTGATTTTTGAAGACCCGCACTGGTACTTACCCAAATAATATTCGAGTTAGTTGGGTCTATGGTAATTTCGCTCATTAATAAGTTAATATTAGAATTACTTGGGTTTAGTCCCGTTTCATTCCAACTATTCCCTCCATCAGTAGATTTAAAAACACCTACACTATATGAATCAGCAGCATCATCATCACCAGTAGCAATATAGATGATTTGAGAATTGTTTGGGTCTATTGCAATACCGGAGACTCCTATTTGAGGAAAATCATCAAATAAATTCACCCATGAAGAACCACCATCTATTGATTTCCAAATTCCGCCTGCGGGCGCACCTACGTACCAGATGTTTTCATTGTTAGGGTCTACGGTAATTGCGTTTACTCTACCTTGCCCATTTAATGCGCCAGAATAAGTATCATGTGTAAAGGGACCTATGGAATTCCAGCTGGCAATAGGGTTCGCTGCTTTGCCGGTACTTTCATGTTTGCGTTTCCAAGACTCCCATAATTGTTTAGAAGTGGGAAGGTTGCCATTTTTGTCAATATAGTGGGTCCAATAATTTTCCCACCTTTTGTATGGTTTAAACCCGCTTCCCTTTTTTGTATAATCCTTATCGCTCCAATAGTTATTGAATGCATTCGAAATTTCGTACAATGAATTTGTTGGGGAAGAAGATTTGGATGTTTGCTGATTGGTTTTTAAATCTTTCATCCATGGCGCATTTTCATTGAATTGCGCACTAACATTTATAATAGCAAAAAGTACTATTATATTAAAAAGTAGAACTTTCATTAACATTTTTTTATAAAAATCAGAAAAATATTTCTTTTAATAATAGAGTGATCAGTTAAATTTTAATATTTATTTGTTTATCCTTTGTAGATAACGTAACAAACTCCCTTAAACTTTCACATTTACTTAGCAACAAAAAAATTAACTTTGCAAGGGTAACATTGCTTCATGAAATATATAATTTTAGTTTTATTGTGTTTTACAACGTCAATTGTTTTTGGACAAGATGTAATTGGAAAACCACAGAAAAAAGGCGATTCGCTTTCATTGGTAAAGAAAACAAAGCCAATAAATCCAAAAGACAAGCTTAAAAATGATTCTATAACTTTAACTATAGAAGATTATAAAATAATTTCTTTTGAAAGAGATACTACCTTTTTAGATACAACTTTGACTATCCAAAAGGAGTATAAGTATAACTACTTGCGTGAAGATGACTTTGAGTTAATGTCTTTTTCCAACATTGGGCAAGCCTATAACGAACTTGGGGTTGATTTTGAAAGGGTGGGGAGCTATCCAAATCTTGGGGCACTAGCAAAAGACCGTAAATACCTAGAGAAAGAACAAATTAATTATTATAATGTAGCCACCCCAATGACCGAGTTGTTTTTTAAAACAACTTTGGAAGAAGGTCAATTACTAGACGCAAATTTGACTTTCAATACCTCTAGAAGGTTAAATTTTTCTATTGGTTATATAGGCTTTCGTTCCCTTGGTAAGTATAATGATACTCAAATAGAATCAGGTAATTTCATAACTACTACAAATTATTTATCTAAAAACGGTAGATATTCGTTAAGAGCGCACATAGCTGCACAGAATATTTCGTCTGAAGAAAATGGAGGCTTGGCAGAAAAAGAAGAGCAATTTGAATCTGGTGATGAGGATTTTATAAATAGACCAAGGGTAGATGTCTTGTTAGATGATGCTGAAAATAAGATATTAGGTAAAAGATATTACTTAGACCATCAATATAAATTGGTGAGAAAACAGTTAGATTCTACCCGGTTTGAAAAAACGGCATTATCTATAGGACATAGTTTTGATTATGAGACCAAGTATTATCAGTTTATAGAAACATCGAATGATACATTATTTGGTGATGCAATTTTAAGTGCTATAGATGATAAGGCAATTTTGAAGACTTTTAATAACGAGGTTAATATAGAATTTTACAACAAGACACTTGGTAGGCTAACAGGCGGTGTTAATATGTATAATTACGATTATTATTTCAATAGCAGGCTTATTGAAGCAGATGGAACGGTAATACCCAATAGGTTGAACGGAACTGAGTTTGGACTGGTGGGAAAGTATGAAAAACGAATAGGTGGTTTTGATTTTAATGCGGATTTAAAATATAATCTTTCAGGTGAGTTGGCGGGTAATGTATTCAATGCCTCCGCATCCTATAATATTAATGATAATAATAAGGTAAGGTTCGCCTTGCACAATTCTACTAGGTTGCCCAATTTTAACTACTTATTGTATCAAAGTGAATATTTTAATTATAACTGGGATAATAGTAATGTTTTTGAAAAGGAAAGAGCAAGTAGTTTAAAAGGAGAGTTGTTGTCCAAAACTTGGGGACACTTAATGGTGAAGTATGGTAATTTAGATAACTATACATATTTTGCCCCTGTATCAGAAGAGGTAATTGCCGATGGGTTGGATAATGCATTTATAAAACCGTTGCAAGAGGGTAATACGGTATCTCATCTAAAAGTGAAATATCAAAAAGAATTTAGGGTTGGAATGTTTGCATTGAATAATACGGTCATGTATCAAAATGTGACTCAAGATTCTCAAGTACTCAATGTTCCGCAACTGGTAACTAGAAACACATTGTATTTTTCTTCTGATGTTTTTAAGAAAGCAATGTTTTTACAGACGGGTGTAACCTTTAAATACTTTACTGCTTATAATATGAATGGGTATAACCCTGTACTGGGTGAATTTTATGTTCAAAATAAAGAAGAGTTGGGTGGGTTCCCTTTGTTAGATTTCTTTATTAATGCAAGAATACAACAGACTAGAATTTATTTAAAGGCAGAACATTTTAACGCTTCGTTTTCTGGATATGATTATTATGCTGCACCAAATTACCCTTATCGGGACTTTGTTATACGTTTTGGTTTGGTATGGAATTTCTTTTCTTGATCAAAAAAGCTATGTAAAACATAAGGTCTTTAAGTGTCATTTAAATTCAGATGCTTAAAATTGAAGCAATTTATTATTTCCTTGTTTTCTAACTTCCGTTGAATCAGGTTGATATGGTCCGTTGCAAAAAACCTTGTATTTATTTTGCAAAAAAGTCTTGTTCATTGGAAAATAGGTTGTAGATTTGCACCCCGCTAGCGAGGAAGACGAGTTCTGAATCGGGAGTTGGAAAAGGTTCATTTATATGTTGGTTGGTCTGGGAAAAAAAAGAAAGAATATTTTTTTCGAAATAAGTTGCCAGGTTAAAAAACAGTTGTATATTTGCAGCCGCTTAGGGAAACACCTAAGGGAAACGAAGCCGGGAAGGTCGCAGGATCCAAGGGCGGAGTGGATTAAAGTTCATTGAAATATTGTGGAGATTATAAGAATCGAGAACGGGTGAGGACCTGTTCGAGAGGAACACGAATTAAGAAACATACCATATAATATGCCTAGTGCATATTTGGATATATTGAATCGAGAGTCGGGG
>NZ_DERI01000006.1:0-3000 GCF_002362375.1 Maribacter sp. UBA3344
GCTTGTGCAACGGTTACCGTTGTTAGCCCACGTTTTTATTTTAAATTATCCCAAAACTCTGGTGGATATTGGTCAACATCCAATGCATCTAAATTTATTGGTATTCGATTTATGTATTCTTTTCTGGTATTTTTTTTGCCATATTTTCTGTCCCATTCATCTTCTATTTGTTTGTTTCTTTTTTTCTCTTTAATGATTTCTTTTTGAAGCCTTAAAAATTCTCTCTCATCATTAATGTAATTAAAAAAATCCGCTGATTTTTTATTTTTAGAAGAAAGCAATTCTTCAAAGATTAAGCTTTTTTCATTTTCAAGGATGTTTTTATACTCGTCGATAAATGTTGGTCCAGTAAGGTCATTTATTTTCAACGAATTTTTATGAGGGTGAACAGATGGTGGAACAGACAATTCAAAAGCGAGTCTCCTTTTTGTCCAGTTGTAAGAAAGATGATAAGCACAACATAAACTTGAGGGATTAGAAATGAAAGTTTCGATTAAGTCTGTTAGACCATAATCATTTTCTATCGATTCTTTCAGAACTCCAATTTTATAATTTATACAATTTAAATTCCCTAATTCTTTGGCTTTCATAAAGCTATCCAAAGCTTGTTTGTTTAATTTTAGTTCGGAAAACAATACACCTTGAATGTAATATCCATAAATACAATCATTATTCTTTAAATATTTTAAAATTAAATCCAGTCCTTTATTTAATAGCTCTTTTTGCTTATTTGCATCGACGTAAGAATACAGAAAGGCTTGAGTAAAATAATAGTCAAGTGAATTTTCTGTAGAACTATATTTTAGTGTTTTTGAAGGAACGATTTTTTCAAAATCAAACATATACTCATCTTTCCAGCCATTTCCACATTGGCAACTTACCAAATCTAATCCTTGCTTGAAAAGTTCAGAAGCTTTTGAGTATTGTTTTGAATTCATAAATCCAAAACCTTGCACAATAAAGGATTTCCCGAGATTTTCTAAATCAAATCTTTTGATTAAGTCAATTTTTATGTTTGAATCAATATTTTCTTTCATAACTATGCTTATTCAAATGTGGGCTAACGGTTTAGCTATGAACAGTACGGGAGCAAACTAGCGTTTACTTTCCGCCAAGCACATAGCGAAATCTTTTTGTTTTGTTTTTTCTTTCCTTGTTTAAAGCAAAATCCAAAAGATTTTGCGGACTTCATAAAAATACGCAAACCCTGCGATTAAGCCCGAAGCCCGTATTGTTTATAGGTTGTGTTGTAATGAGTTTTTTATATTATTCCTATCAAGTGAGAATTCAGTCCGATTAGTATCCAGATATTTAATTAAGTCCAAAATCCTTAAATCCGTTGTTCTAGACCTTTTATTCTCATTACTAACCTTCCCATAGAGATACAAAATTACTTGGTCTAATGTTTTCGTGTCTACTTTATCCAGCTTAGATTGAAGATTTAACCAAGGTAAAAATAATAAGTCATCAATTTCTAAATGTGCTTGTCTTTTCAGCGAATTTTTCAAGTCCTCTTTATCCAGTTTAACCTGTCCATTTCCTTCAAATATTCGTTGTAAGAAATCCGAGAAAGATTCGATTAATATTCCTAAAGCTCTATAAGTAGAATTTCCAGACATTCAGATTAAATCAGTTCTATTTAAATTCATTACAACAATTGTATATGCACACAATTGCACATATTTCACCTATAAAAGTAATCTAATTCCCACCCACTTAAAAAAAGACCTATCAACAGTTATTAACAGGCATTTTTGTGTTTAAACTTAGAACTATGCTTACCACCATACCACAAAGAACTTTTCAAGCGTGTTGTTTTTCTTCATCCAAACCATGGGGGCACTGTTGTTTTCTAAGCGTTCTGTAATAGCTATAATAATTTCTTTGTGTGAGCGCCATGCTACGGTGTTCGTAGGCTGTAACACCCATTCGCTTTTGGTAGGGATATAAAATGTATGTGGTGTAAAGTCAGCCGTATGAAATGCTGCCAAGCGTAACCAATAGCCTATAATACAATTGTTGTTTAATGGTGCTATGGATAATGCCTCACAAGAATAAGGTTGAAATAACTGGGCTTTGTAGCAAATTTGCTGCGTCATGTTTTCGGTTTCAATTCCTTTTTCTAACAATGCGGAGCGCCCTATAGGCGTGTGAATCAAAGAAAATTGGTTGTTCTTTATCTTTTCTAGCTTGGCATAAAAGGCATCGCGCCGGTTGGGTCCTACCAGTTGGTGTATGGGTTCTTTAATATCGGTGTCGATCAGATAGAATTTATAGGTCAATTCTATGTGAATTAGCTGCTTTGTAGCGGTTTCCTGAACAATAAAATCTATTTCACCAATAGTCCGTTTTTCTTCCCGTATGGGCAAATTGTGCAGTAGTACATTATACGCATTACTAGCCTTTAACAACTGTTTGCACACAAATTCCATTTGATGTCCCAAGCGCAATTTTTCCGGTATTTCACTTACCACAAAACTGTCTGCCGTCACCTCAGGAAACTGAAACAGAGATACGCCAAACTGCACACCTTCCCAAAGCGGTGGAGTGCTTAAAAAGCCTTGTATCTGTTTGATGGTTGTAACTAGTTGGTCGATGGTTTATCTTTATTAGTTGTTAATTGTCGGTTGTTTGTAAATAGTATTGCTAAATACCGGTAACTGAGCGTAGCCGAAGTTACTTTTTTAAAACGCTACGCGCAAAACGTTGCATGTTAAACGCTATACGCTATACGCTTTGCGCTGGTCGCTTTTCGCTACGCGCTAAACACATATCGCTTATCTGCCTAATTATTAAATCTTGAGTTCAAAAAACAAATAGATTGTTTCCTCATTAAAAAGCTACTCGCAAATACAATTTTTTTTATGCCAAGCACTAATCGCCGTAAGCTATTCGCTTTTCGTCAGCAACTATCCTAAAGAGAAAAGCGCACAGCGTATTGCGTTCGGCGACCAGCGAACAGCCGACAACGAACAACCAACAACGAACAACGAACAACCA
>NZ_DERI01000006.1:3376-35612 GCF_002362375.1 Maribacter sp. UBA3344
CAACGAACAACGAACAACCATCAACGAACAACTATCAGCCGACAACCAACAACGAACAACCAACAACCAACAACCAAATAAGTTAACATTTCCCAAAAGCCGTGGGCATCCAAGGTAAAAGTGTTAATTTTATAGTATGGCTATGAATGAAAGAAAAGGGTTTCGCTTTGAAACTTACGAGGCACCCGAACAATCGATTTTTGATAAGCTTTTTGATATTTTTCAGGAGCTGATCACACATACTTCTGGCGATTTTGACGAAGCCATAGACTGGTTACGTGAGCTAGACAAGGAATATGAACTGACTACCGAAGACTACACCATTGACGATTTTATTGAAGATCTAAAAGCGAAAGGGTACATACGTGAAGAGTTTAAAGATGGCGGTGGTGACGGTGAAGATGGGGAAGAAGGTTCTGGCGGCGGAGATATCTCCATAACCGCAAAAATGGAACGTATTATTCGTCAGCGTGCATTGGACCAAATTTTTGGGAAGTTAAAACGTAGTGGTGCAGGTAACCATAAAACGGGCAAATCCGGACAAGGTGATGAGCACACGGGCGACCTTAGGGAATACCGTTACGGCGATGGTCTGGAAAACATATCTATGACCGAGAGTCTTAAGAACGCCCAAATTAATCACGGTGTTGGCAGTTTTCAATTGAGCGAAAATGATCTGGTAGTAGAAGATACCCAGCATAAGGCGCAAATGAGCACCATTCTTATGATCGATATTAGCCATAGTATGATCTTGTATGGAGAAGACCGTATTACGCCTGCCAAAAAGGTTGCTATGGCATTGGCAGAATTGATTACCACCAGATACCCAAAAGACACATTGGATATTTTGGTTTTTGGTAATGATGCTTGGCCCATACCCATTAAAGATTTACCATATTTAAAAGTAGGTCCGTATCACACCAATACCGTTGCCGGATTACAATTGGCCATGGATATGCTGCGCAGAAAGCGTAATACCAATAAACAGATTTTTATGATTACCGATGGTAAGCCAAGTTGTTTGCGCATGCCAGACGGTACGTATTATAAAAACAGTGTGGGGCTAGATGATTTTATTGTGGAGAAATGCTACAATATGGCGCGTCAGGCAAGAAAATTGCACATACCCATTACCACGTTTATGATAGCTCAAGACCCATATCTCATGCAGTTTATTCGCCATTTTACGGAAGCGAATAAGGGCAAGGCTTTTTTCACGGGATTAAAAGGATTGGGTGAAATGATATTTGAAGATTACGAAGCAAACAGAAAAAAAAGATTGAAATAAGACCATAAGAATTATATGAAATTAGATTATAAAAACATACAAACTTTGGGAGCCTTAAAAGCTGCCGGATACCAAACAAAAAGTGTAAAAGATGAGTTGCGAGATAACCTTATCGAAAAAATAAAAAAGGGAGAAGATGCCTTTACTGGTGTTTGGGGCTATGAAGACTCGGTAATTCCAGAATTGGAACGCGCTATTCTATCTCGACATAATATAAATTTATTAGGACTTCGTGGTCAGGCGAAAACACGGTTGGCGCATTTAATGGTGAATCTGTTAGATGAATATATTCCCGTTGTAGCCGGTTCCGAAATCAATGATGATCCTATGAAACCCATGTCTAGGTTTGCCATGGAACTAATTAAAGAAAAAGGAGACGATACGCCAATTTCATGGTTGCATAAAAGTGAGCGTTTTGCAGAAAAACTAGCAACGCCAGATGTTACGGTGGCGGATTTAATTGGTGATGTGGATCCTATAAAAGCGGCAAACCTAAAATTATCTTATGCAGATGATAGGGTAATTCACTTTGGTATGATTCCACGTGCCAACCGCTGTATATTTGTAATCAACGAGTTACCCGATTTACAGGCTCGTATTCAGGTTTCTTTATTCAATATTTTGGAGGAAGGTGATATTCAGATTAGAGGATTCAAACTGAGATTGCCTTTGGACATTCAATTCGTATTCACGGCAAACCCAGAAGATTATACCAATAGAGGTAGTATCGTAACTCCGCTAAAAGATAGAATTGGGTCGCAAATATTAACGCATTATCCTGATGATATTGAGATTGCTAGAAAAATTACCAAGCAAGAAGCCAAGCTAGATACACGCCAAACCGAAGCTGTTTATGTTCCAGATCTTGCAAAAGACCTTTTGGAGCAAGTAATTTTTGAAGCACGGGACAGTGAGTATGTCGATGCCAAAAGTGGGGTGAGTGCCCGTACGAGTATAACAGCTTTCGAGAATTTATTGAGTACAGCAGAGCGCAGGTCTTTATTGAACGGTGGTGATCACACCATGGTACGTTTAAGTGATTTCTTAGGAATTGTACCTGCCATTACAGGGAAAATAGAATTGGTTTATGAAGGAGAGCAGGAGGGAGCCGACGGTGTTGCTACCATACTCATAGATGATGCGGTAAAAACATTATTTCCGAAGTATTTTCCAAAAATCAATAAACTAGAACGAAAAGATGAAGAAACGGTTTACGATGAATTGTTACATTGGTTTTTTCAAGGAGAAGGTTTTGAATTGATGGACGATTTTACAGATGACGAATACAAACGTGCATTAGATAGTATTCCTGCATTAAATCAATTATTGAAAGATCATCAACCAGATTATAATGTTAAGGATGTGTATTTCTTAAAAGAATTGTTATTATGGGGATTGGTTTCTTATAAAAAACTGAATAAACAGCGATTTACCGATGGTTTCGAGTTTAAGGACTTATATAGTAGTTTTTTAAAAGGAATTTAAAAAACCATAGAAAATAAGAAAGCCCGTTCAAACTTGAACGGGCTTTCTCTTTTTCATAGCAATATAATCTCATTGCAATTGATAGGCGGGCAATTTAAAAATAAAGGAACTGCCTTCATATGGTTTACTGAGTACCACAATGGTGGTGTCATGTAAATCCATAATCTTTTTAACAATAGCAAGGCCTAAACCTAACCCTTGTTTTTTGGTGTTTTTATCTACCTGTTTATATCGATCAAATATAAATGGTTGATCATTTATAGGTATGCCGTTACCGGTATCTGTAATATTGATTTCTATTTGTTTGCCCATTTTTACAAGGCTCAAAGTGACTTTTCCATGAGGCTCCGTGTACTTAATTGCATTCTCGATTAAATTCTGCAGTGCCCTTTCTACCAAACCAATATCCGCATAGACCATATAATTCTCCTCAGGATTGTCCAATTCTAAATGCAATTGCTTCTGTTCTGCCAATAACCTGAACTTAGCAATAAGATCATGTGAAAGTTCTGTGATAGAGAAAGGTTCTTTTATTGGGGTCACTTGTTCTGCTTCTAATTTAGAATACTCGAACAGTTGATTGATCAAGTCAGATAACTTATCAATGTTAGCATGGGTTATCTGTAAGTACTCGTCTTTTTGATGCTCTGTCAATGAATCTTTCTTGATCTGTAACGTTTCTATATATCCTTTTAAAACGGCAAGCGGAGTACGTAGGTCATGTGATACATTGGCAATCAACTCTCTGCGCAAATTATCTACGGATTTTATTTTCTCCATATTCTCTACTATGGAGTCTGCCATTTTATTAAAGGAAAGTGCTACCACTTCAATATCGGATTCTTCAGGATTTTCTATTCTAATATCTAGATCGCCTTCTTGAAATTTACGAACGGTCTGTGTAATCAACCTTAAATTTTTGGTCAAGAACCAAATACTTAGAACTCCAATTAATGCAGAAAAAAGCATGGTCAACAAAATGGCACCAATGCTCAGTTTTGTAAAATACGAGCCAAAAAGGTTGTCACTTATTAGGGCCAATTGCTTTCCGGCAACAATAATATAGATATAGCCTTCATGACCATCTATTGAAAATGGAGCTGCAGAAAAAATATTTTGCTCATTGGGGTTTAAAGGGTCATCGCCCAAAATAAATTCTTGTCCTTTTGATGCTATGTATTTATTAATCGGTTCTAAGGAAACCGATTTCATTGGTTCGTTATCGTTATGTTCCAATACTACGGAATACAGAATGTCACCGGCATTGTTCAAAAGATATATTTCTATACCCCGATTAACGGCCATCATGTCATGCATTAAATCACCAAAAAGCGCTTTGTTTACACTTCCGTCTTCAAGAAAAGGGGCATCATTCTGAAATTTTTCCTGGATTACATGTTCTGCAACGTTAGCATTAATGCGCTGGGTAATGGCCTCATTATAGTTAAGCGTAAGATACCCTGTGATAAAAATATAAGAGGCACCCATTAAAACAATTAGGAAAATAAAAGCGATCCATAATTTTTTAACCAGTTTAGGGGTCAAGGTCATTTCGTTCTTCATAATGCCATTATCTCTTCATTAAACTTGTAACCAACGCCCCATGTTGTTAAAATATAGGTTGGATTTGCCATATCCGATTCTATTTTGGCTCTTAATCTGTTGATATGAGAGTTTACCGTATGCTCGTATCCTTCAAAATTATAGCCCCAGATCATATTCAATAATTCTGTTCTGGTATAGTTTCTACCAGGGTTAGAGGCCATTAAGACCAATAGCTCAAATTCCTTAGGCGAAAGTTCGATCTTATAATCATCTACAACTACCTTACGTTTGTCAATATCTATGGTTAAACCCTCCGCTGATATAATGGAAGTATCTTCTTGTTTTTTACCGGTGTCGTTAGTTCTTCTTAAAACAGCTTTTATCCGTGCCAATAATTCCCTTATGCTAAATGGTTTGGTCATATAATCATCTGCACCTATTTCCAAGCCCAGAACCCGATCAATTTCCTCTGACTTTGCGGTAAGCATGATTACGGGTGTATTTTTGGTAGCCCGTAGTCTTCTACAAACTTCAACACCATCTAAGCTTGGCAAGGTCAAATCTAAAAGTATGAGCTCATAATCATTTTGCAAAGCCAGTTGAAGTCCTTCATCGCCATCCATAGCCATGGTTGTTTCATAGCTGACATCAGACAAATGAAGTTCTAACAACTTAATAATTTCGGGGTCATCCTCTATAATTAGTATACGTTTCATATGGAGTAACGAATTAAGATAAAAAGTATCACAGAAAAATCACATTACGCAGAAAAGTACCGTATCTACTGTAATGGTTTGGGTGTTGAGTCGTGTAATCCAATAATAATTACAAAGAAGTTGAATAAATCCGATGAACCGAATACATAAAGCGATGTAAGGTGACAGCAAAAAAAAAGCTCGATAAAAATAATCGAGGCTAATATATCTAGAATTTTATATTATTTCCAGTGATCTACATGCTGGTTCATATCATCGAACAAATAAGTGCCCACAATTTCTTTTCTGTACACTACAGCCAAAAAGGTAACTAATAATAATACGGCGTATAGCAATAATATAACAAAGCCCAGGGGCAAAAACGTACTTGGAATAAGATGATTTTCAAAATCCGAATAACTGAATAATATGATAATGGTTTCTACCAATTTATAGAGATAGACCAAAGAAATAAGATACAACACATATTCTAAAGTGCGCATTGGCGGGTCACTTAGTTCGTTTTCACTGATCTTAAACCATAGTACATACAGAAAGACCAAATGGATTATGGATAACAAAGGGAAAATGTAGTTGTCAATCTTAAAGAAATAAAACTTGTTGGTGTACAAGCCGTAAAAACTAAAAATGTTCAATAAAAACAATACGGCAACCGATACGATTAAAGTACGTTTCCAGGTCAATATTCCTTTAATAGAATTCATAAAACTAAGTTTAAATGGTCTTAGGGGAACCATAGTTTCGTTTCAAGAACGGGTATGTTTTTCGTTTATTTTAAACAATTCGATGAACGGTTAACTTTGTTGATTAAGTTACTGACCTTAAGCTAACCACCTCTTTATGATACTATATTTTATAAATAAAAGCAACATAAAACTGATTGCAAAAATTATCAAAGGCATTTGCATGCTAGTTGGTCCTATGACATCACTTATATTACTGTAGAAATAAAAATATAGTATTTGAACAGTCGTTGCAATAATGGATATTAAACCTAATTTAAAAGCCATAACTTTTCTAAGAAGAAGTAGTAGTGATGCTGTAGTTCCAGCAAAAACATCAACACCAAATACGATCAGCAACCAAAAAGGACGGTTTTCATAGATATATCGTTCATCATCTGTCAACACGTTATAAATTTCATCTGTAACAAAACATTCGCTTAAAAAAGATAGAATTCCAGTGATGCTATAAAAAAGGGCAAAAACAGCAACTGCCCAGAAAATTTTTGGCGGATTTACTGTTGAATTGATCATAGAGGGAACCTAAGTGTTTGTTACTTAGACCAATTTAATAAAAACCCAATGATTAACAACAAGCCACTGTATAGTTCATGCTAAATTGTAATTACTTTTGTAGCTATGAAAAAACTGCAGTTTTGCTATTTGGTACGATTACAATATTTAGGTTTTCGATATAACGGTTGGCAAGAGCAACCAAAAATGCGGACTATTACGGGTATGTTAAACAAAACCTATGCTTTCTTATACCCAGATAAGCATTTTAAAATATTAGGTGCCGGTAGAACAGATGCAAAGGTTTCTTCATTAGACGGTGCTTTTGAATTGTTCGTGGATGATGAAATTAAAGACTTCAATGGTTTTGTTATTGATTTCAATAAAAATCTACCACCGGATATTAGATTACTTTCCATATCAGCCGTTGCACAAAATTTTAATATTATTAAGGATAGTAAAACAAAGGAATATTGTTATTTCTTTTCCTTTGGAACCAAAAATCACCCATTTAGTGCCCCGTTCATTACAAACTATATGCATGACCTTAATTTAGATGTAATGAAAGAAGGTTCCACATTATTCACTGGGACTCATGATTTCTCTGTATATACTGCAGAATTAAAAGCGAATGCCAAAACCATAAGAAAAATTGATTCTTGCCATATTGAACCCAACACTATGTTGACCGCTAATTTTTTTCCAGAGCAGAGTTACGTTTTAAGAATTAAGGGCAAGGGTTTTATGCGATATCAAATTAGAATGATCATGGGAGCATTGGTGCAATTGGGCAAGGGGGAACTGTCACTTGATGATATTAGAGCTTCTTTGCTTGCAGATGCTGATATGGTCTTAAAAACTATTGCACCTGGTTCCGGTTTAATTCTTAATGAACTGACCTTTACGAATTAGTTGTTTGTTTAATATATTTATAAAAAATACCATATATGGCCACAAATAAGAAGCTCAACTTCCCTAAGCGAAAAAAGAAAAAATCGCGCCAGCAGAATAAGCTAGGGAAAGCTCCAGGAACTATAAGTTACATGGGAGATAAGGAGCGTGGAGATAGTGTTATTTATAGTACTACCTATAATGCCGATGGTTATGAAACCAAAGAGTTTACAGATTTAGAAACATTTTTTGCGGAAAAAAGAACAGATCAAACTTCTTGGATCAACGTAGTTGGTATATCTGATGAGCCCTTTATTGAAAAATTAGGTAAGCATTTTAACCTAAACCCTTTGGTGTTAGAAGATATCGTAAATACCGAACAACGACCCAAAGTAGATGAATATGACGACTATATTTTTGGCATATTTAGAATGTTATATATCTCTGAGGAAGAAGAAATTGTAGGGGAACATATTGCCTTGGTCTTATTGGAGAATACCGTATTGGTATTCCAAGAGGTTAAAGCTGATGTGTTTAACGGGCTAAGAGAACGTATAACCGGTAAGTTAGGGCGCATTAGGACCAGAGGTGCAGATTACCTGTTTTTTGCACTTTTAGATGCTATTGTGGATAATTATTTTTTAGCCATTGAAAACCTGAACAACAGAATTGAAATTCTAGAGGAAGAAGTTTATTCTAATCCAGAACCGGTGGTGGCAAAGAATATTCAACTACTTAAAAAGGAAGTGCTTAAGATCAGAAGATGGATCTTTCCGGTAAAGGAGCTAATAAGCCGACTTATAGATTCTGAAAATCCGTTGATTACAAAGGATACGAAATTGTTTTTACGAGACGTATTGGACCATGCCATTGAAATAAACGAAAGTTTACAGATTTATAGAGAAATGTCTATGAGTTTAATGGAAATGTACATGAGTAATATGAGTAATAAAATGAACGAGGTAATGAAAGTATTGACCATTATGGCCTCGATATTTATACCATTGACTTTTATTGCCGGTATCTACGGAATGAACTTTGACCATATGCCAGAACTGCATTATAAGTATGGTTACTACGTTGTTTGGATCGTAATGATACTTCTATTTATAGGTATGATGTTCTATTTTAAAAAGAAGAAGTGGTTATAAACCTGCATCTATTGCCTTTATAAAGTACTGAATTACCTATAGCATACGTATTCCATTAAAGAAATATGCTTATGGGTCATTGGTAGCTTAGCGTTTCATATATCTTGCCCTTGTTCAATGTATTGGACAAATAAGGTTTTGACATTTTTTAAAAGTGATCAAAATGTAGTAGTAACATTTAATATGTATATATGAAAACTAAGAATATTTATATGTCTTTAGCGGGAATCTTTTTAATGACAGGAACGCTAATGGCGCAAGAGAAGAATCAAGAAGTATTAGATACTAAAATATCTAAATCTTATACTGTAAACAACGGAAAAAAGTTGGTTAAAAATTCAGTAGAGATTACCACAAAACGATTGAACACTATTGAAAGTGCTAAAGAAGATGAGGGCAAGATAGATCAGGATAGGGTAGTGGACAGTGTAGCCACAATTATTAAAACAGTTCAAATAGATAATGACGAAGACGATGCTTTCGATGAAAAAATAGTGTTCAGTTATGAAGCTAAAACTCCTGAAGATTTTGTTTTGGTTTCAAAGAACAATGAATTGGTGGTAGCCATGAATGAGGGTGACAATCTAAAAATCGTAGAGAACATCAATTTGAAAAGTAAAAAAATGATGAACGATAAAACTACTTATATATTTACCAATGAACACGGTGAAAATTTAGAATTTTTGGTGGAAGAATATAGTAGACCCAATGAAACTGCTATGTTAGAAGAGTAATTCACTATAACAATGAATAGAAAGAGCCGCAAATGCGGCTCTTTTTTATATCAATCTTTATTGTTTTACTAATCAAAAAGGCTAGATGATAAATACCGATCACCACGATCACAAACGATAGATACAATAATACCTTCTTCTATTTCTTGAGCTAATCTTAGGGCAACGGTTGCTGCGCCACCACTACTCATCCCAGAAAAAATACCTTCTTCCCTGGCTAATTTTCTTGCCATTTCCTTGGCTTCTATCTCATTGACCTCCATAATACGATCTACCTTTTTAGCATCAAAAATCTTTGGTAAATATTCCGTAGGCCATTTTCTAATACCAGGTATGCTGGCGTTATCACTTGGTTGTACTCCTACAATTTGTATATCCTTATTTTGTTCTTTTAAGTACGTAGAAGTTCCCATGATGGTACCCGTTGTACCCATAGCGGAAACAAAGTGGGTGATTTTACCTTGGGTATCGTTCCAAATTTCAGGTCCCGTTGTTTTATAATGTGCTTTCCAGTTATCTGGATTGCCAAATTGGTTCATCATTTTATAACCTTCATTGGCTACTTTATTTTCAGCATAATCGCGAGCACCTTCAATTCCTACATCAGAAGAAGTTAGGGTCACTTTTGCACCATAAGCTCTCATGGTCTGCACACGTTCTTTCGTAGAATTCTCGGGCATTACCAATTCTATATCCAATCCGTATACTCCGGCGATCATAGCCAAGGCAATACCGGTGTTACCGCTAGTAGCTTCGATCAGCTTATCATTTGCTGTAAAATCACCATTATCGTAACCTGTTTTGATCATGTTATACGCGGCACGGTCCTTAACGCTTCCACCAGGGTTATGACCCTCCATCTTAAAATACACGGATACGTTAGGGTTGGTATTTAAAACTCTTGATTTTACCAAAGGCGTATTACCAATGAGCGATAATAAAGAATTAGACATGGGGTATTGTTTTTATTTTAATTTCTGGGGTGTGGAAAACAGTGGAATGTGCGGGTACAGACGCCGTTATCCATGCGTTACCACCAATAATACTGTTGGCACCTATTACGGTATCTCCGCCTAAAATAGTGGCATTGGCATATATGGTGACATTATTTTCTATTGTTGGATGCCGTTTGGTCTTCTGTAGATTTTTAGCCACAAAAAGACCGCCTAAGGTAACCCCTTGGTATATTTTAACATCGTTCTTAATTATTGCAGTTTCACCTATGACCACACCTGTGCCGTGATCTATATGGAACGACTTTCCTATTTGTGCACCAGGGTTAATATCTACGCCCGTTTGTCTATGGGCATATTCCGTCATTAATCTTGGTACCAATGGAAATCCTGTTTTATACAGTTCGTGTGCCAACCTATATACGGATATGGCATAGAAGCCAGGATATGCCATGTACACCTCTTCAATAGATAATGAGGCAGGGTCACAATTAACGGTAGCCTCTGCGTCTAAATTTAGACTTTCTAGCACTAAGGGTAATTTTTCAACATAGTTCTCCCAAACCTTTTTACAGGGTTTTTCGCTTTCCCAGCATGCTAGATCAACTAGTTCATCAAATTGTTTCTCCAATTCATCCAAGCTGTCCGCTACTGGTGTTTCAATATCGAACAGGGTATAAAAAAGTAAGTCGGTAAACTTTTCAGTATTTCTTTTTAATCGAAATCTTAAGTTTGGTTGCTTCTTGTGGGTATTAATCTTTTCGATAATAGATCGATGGTCCATGAGTTTGCATTAGTTCATCAAAATTAACCAAATAACTAAAAGTACTTCTCATCTAATGGTTAACTTTAGCTTAAAATCACAAGAGTTAGGTCGTATGTTAGAAACGAATATTACAAAAAGCACTTTACAATATTTAAATGCACTTAAAGAAAACAATAATAGAGATTGGTTTACGGAACATAAACCCACCTTTCAAAAAGAACAAGAACAGGTAAAAAGCTTTTTTAATCATGTACTACAATTATTGAATACCCACGATGAAATTGAAAAATTAAAAATATTTAGAATTTATAGGGATGTCCGTTTTTCCAAGAACAAGACTCCTTATAAAACGCATTTTTCTGCCTCATTTGCTAGAGCCGGTAAGCTTAGGCGTGGTGGCTACTATGTACAAGTTGCGCCGGGCAATAGTTTTATAGCTACCGGTTTTTGGGCACCAGAGAAGAATGACCTTTTACGCATAAGAAAGGAATGGGAGTTAGATACCTCCGAATTGGTCGCCATTATCGAAGACAATTCGTTTAAAAACATATGGGGGCCATTGGTAGGTGATGAGCTTAAGACAGCACCTAAGGGATTTGATAAAGAAGACCCTAACATTGCATTTATTCGTAAAAAACAATTCATTTTTACCAAAAGCTTTACCGATGCAGAGGTACTGTCAGACGATTTTGCCAAGCAAATAGACCAAGCGTTTAAAACTATAAGACCTTATTTTGACCTTATGAGCAGTATATTGACCACCAATTTAAATGGGGAATCACTATTGGACGAGCTCTAACTTTTCAAAATATTGAATTTGATCCTGTATTCTTTTAATCACCATATTCATCATTCGCTTGTTCAAGGCTGACGAGTTTTGAATATAAATTTCATATTCATCGACCGTAAATTGGCCAATGATCATACCTTTTAAAGAATTTCTAAACTTAATGTCTTTTTGAATGGCCTTGGTAACATAGTCCAAACGTTTTTCAAGTTTTAGCTCGTAAAACGTATTTTTCATTTTCTTGATATAATTCTGAAAAGAGGCTAGGAATAAATCATTCTGTAATTTTAATATGGGACGTAATGTAAGATTTTGAAATCGTTCATCATCACTCATATTTGGTACTATTCTGGCAGATGGAATTAAAGGTCGAATTGACTGCAATTTCTGTGTCCTGTCCATTATGTATAGGTTTTACTTAAAGGTACGTATAAGATAAAATCCATTTACAAGGGGTATAATAAGTTTTTAACCTCTTATGAACAATAACCACAGTATTAAATAAGTATCCCTAAAATTTTGTTTATCATAATTCTGTCAAGCAACAATTATTAATATGAAACTTATTAATTGCTCTCTATTTACAATTGATAAATCGTACCTCTAAAATGGGCCAAATTGTAGTTTTACTAAATTAACAACTAACTTTGCAGTGTAAATTTTGCTAAAAAATAGACTATGAGATTTCATACAAGAAAATTAGTTAAACCAGGCGATTTAAATTCTAACGGCACTTTATTTGGTGGTAGATTATTAGCTTGGATCGATGAAGAAGCAGCCCTTTACGCCATTATTCAATTGGAAAACGGTAAAGTGGTTACCAAGTATATGTCAGAAATCAATTTCATGAGCGCTGCCGTTAAAGGTGACGTTATTGAAATAGGTATAGAGGTGGTAAAGTTCGGTAAAACATCATTGACCTTAAACTGCGAGGTACGTAATAAGATGAATCACGAAACTATTGTTACCGTAGATAATATCATTATGGTCAACCTAGGTGAAAACGGAAAACCTACACCACATGGTAAGACCAAAATAGAGTTTGTAAAAGATCGCTTAGCGGCATTGGGTGAAGTTGATTAACTTTCACCCAATTCTTTTGCTATTCGCTGTACGTCATCAAGTACTCGCAATAGGTTTCCTCCCCATAATTTTTCTATTTCTTCTTGGGTATAGCCTCTATTTACAAGTTCTAGGGTTACGTTGAAGGTTTCAGAAGCATCGTTCCAGCCTTCAATTCCACCGCCGCCATCAAAGTCAGAACTAATACCCACATGGTCAATTCCTATTAATTTCACCATATAATCTATATGGTCTACAAAATCACCAACATTTACCGCTTCTGGTGCATCGCTTTTAGTTTCTGCAATTTCTTTGCCTATTTTTAAAACCTTAGGGTAGTTGTCCATGAATGCCGCCTTTTCAACATCGGATAAACTGGGAAATTGAGAACGCTCATACCAAGCTATATCCAAAGAATCTGCTACTTGCTGGTAAATTGATTTCATGAATGCTGCCCTTGCTTCATGCTTTTCCGTATTTAGATATGAACTAAAGGCAACCGTTTGTACTACACCACCATTTTCTTTCATCATAAGCAATTGCTCATCATCTAAATTTCGGCTATGTCCACATAAGGCTCTTGCCGATGAATGCGAGGCTATTATAGGAGCTTTTGACAAGGAAATCATTTGCTTTATAGCTTCTTTTGATGGGTGAGATACATCTATCATTATACCTAACCTGTTCATTTCGGCAACGGCCTCTTTCCCCAAATCACTTAAACCATTATGCAACCATTCATCATCAGCTTCTCCTGTATTGGAGTCAGAAAACTGACTATGACCATTATGGGCCAATGAAATATAACGTGCGCCCAAATCATGGTAAACCTTAAATTGGTCCATATCTAGTCCGATCGGGTATGCATTTTCAACACCGATCATAGCAACCTTTTTACCACTTTCTACAATTCTTTTTACATCTGCAGAATTTAATGCCAATTCAATTTGATCCGGTGCAATTTCTTCGCACAATTTATGGATAGCCTCAAATTTTGACATGGCATTTTCTTTGGCCTTGGCATAACCTTCATCTGTAAGTGTATCTTGACCTGTGTAAACAATAAGCCAAGTAACATCCAAACCGCCTTCTTCCATCTTGGGTAAATTGATTTGGGTATCTAGCCTCTGACTGTAATTTACACTGTCTGTGAAGTTTTTAACGTTGATGTCATTATGAGTGTCAATAGTAATGACATCTTCATGAATTCGTTGGGCTTTTTCAAGCGTGGTTTCTTCTTTTTTCTCCTTTTTTTCTGCGCAGGATACTATCGATAAAACGCATATTAAATAGATAAACTGTTTCATAGGGTTGGTTTATGACCTACAATTTAAGTGTATTCACAACAAATAACCAGCCTTAGAGAACATTTTATTGTCTGCATAATGGTTATAGCGCATTTTTAGGGAATTATAAGTTACAACCCAAACTAATTAAAGAAAACCTATTTATGGCAATTTCAAAAACTAAGGATTTACTTGGTCAATTAGCACAACTGGAAAAAACAGTAAGTGAATTTTCTTTTGAGGAGCTAAATGCCAATGAAGCTAAGGTGTTAAAAAACTCTTTTGACACGTTTAGATCTAGTTTAGAAAATCATATTTATTCTCCCAATACTACTTCCCCTATGGTTGAAGAAACCAAGGCTAGTGATATGAGAGAGCAAAAGATTGATCAAAAGCAATTTATTGCTCATATAAGCCATGAGATTAGAACACCTTTAAACAGCATCATTGGGTTTACAAATTTGCTGAACGAAGAAAAGTTGACCAAAAGCCAACACAAAAAAGTAGATGCTATACAATTTGCCTCCAATACACTTTTAAAGTTGATCAATGAGGTGCTGGATTATTCTAAAATATCTTCAGGTAATACCAATTTCGAGTCTGTAGATTTCAATCTGCATAGCTTGTTGAATGATGTTATGTTCTTGTGCGAAACCTTAATTGTTGATCGTGATATAGAGTTATTGGTAGAAATTGACGAAAACGTACCTAAGATAATTAAAGGAGACCCTTCTAAACTATCTCAGGTGCTTCTTAACCTTTTAGGGAACTCGGTAAAATTTGTACATAAAGGCTTTATTAAGCTTGAAGTTTTTGCATCTAAGACTTTCAATGGTGGTTGTGAACTTGAATTTTCAGTAGCAGATACCGGTATTGGTATTTCTCAGGAGAAAATAAAGACCATTTTCAATAGCTACACCCAAGCTGAAAATGACACCTCTAGTAAATATGGTGGTACGGGACTTGGTTTAACGATTACAAAAGAGATTATAGAAAAACTACAGGGCAATATTGAAATAGATAGTACTGTAGATAGCGGTACAACGGTAACTTTTAGGGTTCCTTATCCTTTAGGCAATAATGTCCATACCAGCAAAAACACCAATAATGACAGCACATTAGAAGGCAGAAAGGTGTTGGCAGGAACCAAAATTATGGTTTTTGAAGACAACCAAATGAATCAGCGCTTAATTGTAGAGCAGCTGACCAAATGGGGCTGTAAGGTATATTCCAATCTAAGCTTGCCAAAATCATTGAAAACTTTAGAATCCAAAGAAATAGATCTCATTTTAATGGATCTTAAAATGCCCGGACAGAACGGCTTTGAAGTGTCTAAAATCATTAGAGAGCATAGCAATACCAATGTGAATACTATTCCTATAGTTGCATTTAGTGCAGATTTCACTGAGCAGGACAGTAAAGACTGTAAAGCAATTGGCATAAATGATTTTTTACTGAAACCGTACACATTAGAACAATTAATGAAGACCATACTAGACAATAAGAATATTAAACTTGAACAAGCAGAGTATTCTGCATTACTTCAAAAGCCAATGATAGAACCTAAAGAAACAACTGTTGTAGACCTTAACCATCTTTTAAAAGAGTGTTTTGGAGAGATAGATATGCTAAATGAACTGGTGAAGTTGTTCAAATTAAACGCCATAGAATTTATAGGTAACGTAAAAATTCATTTAAAAACTGAAAATTTAAAAGAGATAGCGTTATCCGCACATAAATTAAAGGCTGGTTTTGCCATGGTTAAAGCTGATGGTATGAGAAAGCTTATTGTAGACCTAGAGGCAAGCTGTAAAGGACATCAACCTGAAAAGGTAAAAGAGTTATATGAAATATTCTTAACCGATTATCCTTTGTTGGAGGAGAATTTGGATATGGATTTAAAGGCCCTAAACAAAAAATAATATGGGTAAACGTGTACTCTTGGCAGATGATGATCAACTGTTGGCCTCGCTTTTAAATTTTAGGCTAAAAAAAGGCGGGTATGCGGTTCATCATTCCGTCAATGGAAAAGAGGTGAAGGAATATCTAAAAAATGATATGCCCGATATTATCGTGAGCGATATTATGATGCCTTATTTTTCAGGTATTGAGCTTATAGATTATGTTAGAAACGACCTTAAATCAAATACGCCTATCATCATTATTTCATCAGCAGGCAATGAACAGAACGTTCTTACCGCTTTTGAATTAGGAGCAAATGATTTTATTACAAAACCAGTTAGTCCAACAGAATTATTAGTACGCATAGCTAGAGAGATAAATAAATAATTTTAAATAATAACATTTGTTAATTCCCCCAAGACAAATAAAAATTTCGCTGATTACAGCCCCGGAATTCAATTTAGAATATCTCTGGTGGCTCACCATATTGTTTTTGGTGTTATCGGTAATTTACTTTGTTGGGGTATTTCTAATCAGAAATAACATTACTGCCAATAACAAGCGTACCAAAGAAAAGAAAGTAGAATTTTCCCCTATGATCAATGAATTTTTATTCTATGATGATTCTAATTCTAAAGAGGAAAAAATGAACTATCTAAATTTAAAAGTACAGATAAGGGAATTGATCAAGAATAAATTCGATAGACATGTATTGACCGAAGTTTTACTTGATTTGCGCAAAGACCTATCTGGACAATCACAAGATGTTCTAATCCATTTATACAAAGATTTAGGGCTGCATCATGATGCTTATGAAAAATTGGGCAGTAGCAAGTGGCAAGTGGTTTCAAGCGGAATTTTGGAACTGACGACCATGGAAGTGGATGAAGCCTATGGCTTGATCATTAAATTCATTAACCATAGACAAAGTACTGTACGTAAACAGGCAGAAATTGCCGTGGTCAACCTAAAAGAAGAAGGTATTAAATACTTTCTTGACAATACAAAATATAAAATTGCAGAATGGCAACAGTTAAAATTGTTAGATGTACTTAGGCACAAACCAAATTACACACCACCACAATTTGGGCTTTGGTTAACCTCTACCAATACACATGTAGTGTTGTTCTCTTTACGACTTATAAAATATTATAGTCAAAACGATGCTGAACAGTCAATCATAACACTGTTAAAACATAAAAAGAAAGAAATACAGGCAGAGGCAATAGAGTGCATAAAAGAGTTTCATTTTGTTAGCGCCTTACCCACATTAATTATGGTGTACCCTAAGGCAAGCCATGATATAAAAATTGCAATATTAGATGCCATAGGTGAATTGGGGTCTGCTTCAGAGGTGCCCTTTCTAGAAAAGTTAAAAGCTACAGAACGTCATTTCAATATTAAGGGCAAAGTTATCGGCACTTTGAACAAGATCAATCCTGAAAGTGTATTGCCTACAAAAAATATTTCTCAAGTAGATTTTTATGAGCCAGAGTTTGAAGCGGTAGAAGAAGTAATTAAAAATGAGATAGTTGAGTCATTTTTAGAGCCTTCTTCGTCCATGGAAACAGAAGAAGTTATTGAGAATACTGATTCAATTGAAGTTGAAATAGAAGGGGAAGAAGATTTACCGGTTATAGAAAATGAATTTATAGAGAATACAGCGGTAGAGGCATCTACAGATATTTCTACAGAACCTACAGCGACCGTTACCGATCAACCAATGTCAAAACCAGAAGTTGAGGAGCAAATAGGTGAATTGGATCTTTCTTTCTTACCTCATGTTATGGGTGAAGATGAAACTAATGTAGGTATTATAAATGATGATGTAACTGAATTGGATAATGAAGAGACGAAGGACACGGTTTTAGAGATTGAAAACGAAAAATTTACGTTTAATTTTTTACCGTTGGTGATAGATGATGTTGTTGCACAAGAAGATGTTGCCCTTGAGGATCCCGATGCTTTGGAACCTATGTTCGTTTTAGAAAACGAAGCGTTAAACCAAGTGGGTAAGGTCACTGAAACTTTAGACAGCGAAGAAGATTTCGATGAAGAATTGAGTATTGATTGGACATCGATCATATCGGAAAACGACAAAATCAACGTAGAAGACTCTGCAATTGAACCTATTTTAGAAATAAAGAACGGTACCGTTAATTTTTCGGCCAATTTTATGCCTGAGGAAGAATTGGAGACCATGGTGATTTTAGAAAATATTTCGGAACTCGGAGATTGCCGTGAACTAGGTTTATTGTATGATATCATTGAGGAAAATACTTCTGAATTGGTTATTGAAAGAGCTAATGAGCTTATTGAAAAATTCTCCTATCAATCCCCACGACCAAATGATCTGTTAAGCGAGGACAGTAATTTGGCTATGAGCGTGTTTACAGATATTTATCACCAAGCAGATCATGAAACCAAACTTATGTTGATTCATGAAATTAAAATTGTGGGCGATGAAAAAGAATTCCGATTACTGAAGAGTATTATAGACTCTACGTCTAACGATTTGTCCAAAGAGGCAAATGATGCATTGAATGCGATTAAAATCCGCTTAGCATTGTCCAAAGAAGAGCAGTTAGAAGGTGTAAAAAACTCCATTTTCGATGTTAATTTTGAATTGGAAATAACAGAGAAAGCAAAAAACAACGTAGCACAAAAAGAAAGCGGTTCTACCTTATTTGACCAATTATGTTCCATTTCCAACTCTTTATACAATAAGAAAAATGGATAGTGAATTATTTGGTGTTGTTTTGGAGTACATCAATTTTGTATTCTTTGTATTTACGTTAATACTCTTTATTCTATTTTCCTTAATGGCGTATTTCTCAACAAGAAATTCATTGCATTATAGAAATAAGAACAGCTTCACCGATATTTCAAAAATTATGGCATCTCCTTTGGCGCCAACAATTACCATTATAGCACCTGCTTATAATGAGGGTCTTACCATTGTAGAGAATATACGATCCTTGTTATCATTACAATATGTCAACTATGATGTAATGGTTGTTAATGATGGTAGTAAAGATGATACGTTACAGAAATTAATAGATTCTTACGACCTTGAAAAGATCGATGTAGAAATGGATCCCGACTGGAAATCAAAACCGGTTCGTGGAATATATAAATCTAAGAATAGGGCTTTTGAAAAGCTGACCGTTGTAGATAAAATGAACGGTGGCAAGTCTGATGCCCTTAATACCGGTGTAGCACTTTCTACGAGCAAATACGTAGGTTGTATAGACGTTGATTGCCTTTTACAGCCAGATGCCTTATTGCACGTGGTAAAATCATTCTTTCAACGTTCCAAGAAAAGGGTCATAGCTGTTGGTGGTGTTATACGTGTGGCAAATTCATGTATTATTCAAGGCGGGCAGTTAGAGGAAATTAGATTACCCAGCAATTGGCTGGCAAGATTCCAATTATTGGAATACACACGATCTTTTATTCTGGGAAGAATGGCCTGGGGTAGAATTGATAGTTTACTTATTATTTCTGGTGCATTTGGTTTTTTTGAACGTGAAATTGCTTTGGCTGTTGGCGGTTATGATACGGATACCGTTGGTGAGGATATGGAAATCGTCTTTAAAATGCGCCGTTACATGCATGATAGAAGGGAACCGTATACAATAGAGTATATTCCTGATCCTCTGTGCTGGACAGAAGTTCCAGAAGATCTCAACATTCTTGTGAACCAAAGAGATCGTTGGGCCAGGGGCAATTTAGAAACGTTGTTCAAGCATAAGGATATGCTGTTCAATTCAAAGTATGGTAGATTGGGATTGTTGAGCTATCCGTACTGGTTTTTTTATGAATGGCTTTCTCCATTATTGGAGTTTTTTGGTTTTTTCACCATTATCCTTTTTGCCTATTTAGGTATTTTAAATTGGGAATTCTTTTTCATGATTACGTTGGCCATTTTTCTGTTTTCGATCATGATTTCCTTTTACGCCATTCTTTGGGATGTGTATTCCTATAACCAATATAGAAAAACAAAAGATATTCTTATTCTCATGGGGCTGGCCATTTTAGAACCTTTCATTTTTCACCCAATTGTGGTATATGCTGCGGTCAGGGGCAATTATAAAAAATTATTTAAGATTAAATCTGGCTGGGGATCCCAAGTTAGAAAAGGTTTTGCAAAAGCAACATAATAGCAATGAACACAAGTAAATTAGATAGATATACCTTAAAGCAGTATACGCGGCTTATGATATCCTTTTTTGGATGTCTGCTGGTATTAACGCTTTTTCAATATGGTATGCTATACTATAAAGGTGTTATAGATGCTATTATTTCCATTAGTTTTCTTAAAGCTGTTGTACATCAAATTGGCTTTACCGCTTTAATGGGTATTGTTATGGTTTTTCCTTTTAATTTTTGGGAAAATCTACGCTCCAGATATGGGTTTAACCTGGTATTCGTTCTTTTGGGCTTAGTGCTGATATTTGAGGCAGTTCTTATTGCTTATTATTGTTCTACTTTGGTGCCTTTAGGGTCAGATTTACTAGGATATAGCTATGCAGATGTAAAGATAACCCTTGCCAATTCTGGCGGATTCATGATCTCGGTATACCTACTTTTTGCCGTTGCTTTTTTAATTGGTCTTTTTTGGGTTTTATATAAGGTTACTTCTAAATTTTATCATAGGATCAGTAGAATGTACCCTTTTACCATTGTGTTGTTCAGCTTGTTCATGGCTTCTTTGTTTACAGATGGAAAACCCATTAACCAGAACAAAGTTCAATATTTAGCGGTTAACATATACAATACCAGTACAGAAGATAACTCATATACCTCTAAAGAAGAATACCCATTGGTTCAAGGTCCGATCATTGAAAATGTTCTTGGTGATTACTTTGAATTAAAAGAAGAGAAACCAAATATCGTATTTATTATGGTAGAAGGTCTGGGTAGGGATTTCGTTGGGGAAGGTGCCGAGTTTGGCGGATTTACCCCATTTTTAGATTCATTGACCACCAAATCCTTGTACTGGGAAAATTTCTTGAGCAATACCGGGAGAACATTTGGGGTTTTACCTTCTTTATTGGGTTCGCTGCCTTTTGGTAAAAGCGGATTTATGGAGCTAGAAGAATATCCTAATAAACTTACGATGTTCAGTGTTCTAAAAAATAATGGCTACCATACTTCTTTTTATCAAGGTACCAATAGTTCTTTTGATAAGGTTGACCGATTTCTAAATAGCGAGAATGTTGATTTTATACTGGATAAATCAGGATTTGGAATTCAATACCAACAACAGGCCGAAGATGCCGCCGGTTCATCATGGGGATATCCGGATAAGGAATTGTTCAAAAAAAGTATCAGTTTAGAAAGAAACGAAGATCAACCAAGACTAGAAGTGTACATGACCATTAGTACGCATGAGCCATTTATACCGCCCAACCAAGATTTTTTTGAAACCAAAGTTGATCAGATTTTAAAGAATGGTGATTTTGGTTCCAGGGAGACAAAAATCATTGAAAAAAACAATAATGTTTTTGCCACACTGTTATATACAGACGATGCTATACAATGGTTTATGGAATCCTATAAATCTCAGCCAAACTATGAGAATACCATTTTTGTGATTACCGGTGACCATAGGCTTATACCTATTCCACAGAGAAACAGTATCAGTCGTTTTCATGTGCCATTGATCATGTATAGCCCAATGCTAAAAAAAACACGTAAAATGAGTTCTATCTCATCACATTTTGATGTCACTCCGTCTATTCTAGCCTTGTTGGATAATGCATACGAAATGAAAATGCCTAAGAAAGTAGCATGGATGGGTGGTGCGCTAGACATGGAAACAGCATTTAGGTCCACGAAGAACATACCTTTAATGCGTAACAAAAATGAGTTGAAAGAGTATATAAGTAAAGAGAAATTATATACCAACGGTGATATTATGGAGCTGGATGAAAATATGGATATCAGTTCTACCTTTGGCGGTAGTGGGGTAGAAAAATCATTGGAGCGCTTTAAGTCCGTGAACCATTATGTCACTACAGAAAATAAAATCATACCAGATAGTTTGACCATATTTTCTGTTCAAACGGAAAAATTTACACCGGCAGAAATTACGTGGATCAACAGTATTTATGATGGAAGCAATTTTGACCGTTCCTTTTTTAAGGCGCGAGATTTAGCTTTTAACAAAAAGTGGGATGATGCACTTTTATTATGCCGTTACATTCTGTCTGAATCTCCCAGCCATATAGACACTAAGATTTTATCGGGACGGTTACAAATTTGGAAAGGTAATTATGAGGAGTCGGTAAAGATTTTAAAGGAATGTATTGCCATGAACCCCAATTATATAGATTCCTACGCCGCTCTTTTTGATGTGTATTTCTGGTATGACAAACACGCGGAAGGTTTGGCCTTGGTAGATATCGTTCAAGAAAACAGTGCTAGTGCCAATGAAATTTCCAATAAAATAGCAAGGGCAAAAATAAGCGCAAGAAAGGCAGGAATTAAAAATTATGAAACTTCAAAAGATACTACCAATAGCACTTTGGCATCTATAGAATAATGAATAAGAGTTGGCTACATATTACATCTTTAATCATGCTATTGCTTGTTACTCAAGTAAAGGGGCAAGATACACCGTATAGTAACCCTTCTTTTGAAAGTGCTTATGCTTTGGCATATGAGGGAAAAACCAATACTGCCCACAATATATTGTATACTTTAATCAATGAACCGGAAACAGAGGAGGAAACTTCTATTCTATGGGCAAGAACCTTAAGTTGGCGAGGCGATTATGATGGTGCCAGGTCTGCGTTCAATACCATATTGTCTAAGAACAAGATTAACAGAGCAGCGTGGTTAGGGGCTATAAAGAACGAACTTTATGCCAAAAACTATCATACTGCACTTGGTCTTGCCAATAAGGCTTTACTGCATAAATCTAATGACCCTGAGCTGCAAAGATTACGAGCTATTGCCTTAGACGGTATAAATGGCATTGTTTATAGTGATAAAGCTTGGTATAATGTAGACAGCAAAATAGCAAGGAATTCATCAAAACCAAAAAAAGAAACTGCTAAGGTTGCCAAAAGGGATACCTTGCAAAATGTACATAAAACACCGGTTACCGAAGAACAGCTTAAAAACACGGTTTCGGTAAACAGTTCGGTTACTTTTTACGATAAGCGTTTTGATCCTATTACAACCTCTAGTATTTCTTACAACAGGCAAACACCTTACGGAGTGATCATTCCTAGAATAAACAACAGCAATAGGCTAGGTAAAAACGGAATTCAATTAGATGTAGACCTTTATCCAAAAATTACCAAGGGTGTTTATGCCTATTTAAATTATGGTTATTCGGAATCTGATTTGTATCCAAACCATAAAATGGGTGGGGATGTCTACTATAATCATAAAAGTGGTATTGAATTTTCTGCAGGTGGTAGATTCATAAATTTTGCGACCAAGGATGTAAAATCTATAACCAATTCATTGGGGTATTATACTGGTAACTACTATTTTTCATTGCGATCGTACATTACACCAGAAGCCGATAATTTAACCAATGTATCGGGTAATCTATTAATCCGAAAGTATCTAAAAGATGCAGAGAATTTTATGGGTATAAATGTAGGTGTAGGGTTTTCACCAGAGCTGCGTCAATTTACTTCTGGTGACCAATTACTGGCAGAAACATTGTTGTATATAGAATCTCAACGATTAAGTTTTGAGTATCAGTTTACAAGTAAGAATAATTTGAGCGCCTATAGAACCAATGTTGGGGTGTTGAGACAAGAACAATCTTTTGACCCCGGTAGTTATTTCTATTCCATTTCAGCGGGGCTCACCTATGAGTTCAATTTTTAGAACCCATATCGGTAATCCACTTATCGGCATACATGCCATATACCAAGCCCAGTTCATTATCATATACATATTGTTCATCTTTACCGCTGTCAAAATTTACGTTGAAGACAAACACTTTAATTCCTGCATCTCTTAACGCTAACATTAATTTCTTCTGACTGGAGATTATTCTACGTGATACCGCAGCGTATTTTACATCGTTCACCTTTAAGAAATTAATTTTGTCTCCCTTAATTGCCAATAAGGGTTCTTGGGAGATCATGGTATGTATACCGTTTTCAGATGCTTTTTCTACGGCCATAATACTGAACAATTCCATAATTAGTCGGTCCTTATCAATAAAAGCATTGGCAAAAGCTAGTGGGTCGTTTACTTTATCTGTTATTAAAGTAGCATCTGGGTGTTGCTTAAACCAAGTATTTATGCCTTCCATATCCAAGGTGGTATAATCCCCATAGATTTTCTGTTTCATAAATTGGGCATGGGTAGGGGGCAAGGTACCTGTATAATCCGTAAAACGTGCCCACATGTCCCAATCATGTGCCGCTACTAATTTGCCGTCAGAGGTTTCTATAATATCCAGCTCAAAAAACCTGAATCCTTTTTTATAGTTTTCGTCTAGGGCGTGTTTAGAATTGGTAGACTTTACACCATTGATTTCACCACCTGCGTGGGCAATGTAACGATCAATGTTGTCTTCAAATTCATAGACCTCTCTTGGAAAATATATGGTTGTGTCCAATATTGGTGAAGCAATACGTATTTGCTTGGTAATGGAATTATCATCTATTTGCTCAAAAATTTGCCCATCTATATGATGCATAATATATGCTTGCCTTCCTTTTAAAGTACTTAACTGGGGTAGCCCTAAATTGTTAAGTTCCTTCTGGTATCCTTCTAATTTTGCGGCTGCGGAATCATGTGCCAATATGGCTATGCTAGCTTTGGCATTCATCATTTCAGTAAGTACTTTAATAAAGTCTACTACATCTTGATCACTTCCGTAGGTGTCAAAAGACTTAAATTCTATTTTGTGATCGCCTTGCAAGTGCACTATGGTGAGCCCACGTTCAATGGTTTCGGTTTGTGAACCATAGGTGAAGGTACTACGTTGGTGTGTATTAAAACTGTGGCTGTTGAGTATAAGTTCTACATTGGTGAAATCATCTACGTTAGTAGTATGCTCTTTTACTGCATGTGCATTTACTTGGTAACCTATAAATAAAGTTACCAATATTATATATAGTATACTTTTTGTTTTACTGCCGGGGAAACACATCATTATATGTATTGTTTTATGTTACTAAAGGTAAAAGATTATACCATACTTAAAGGATTACTATAAAAACGCAAATATCACCTAGGTATTGTTATCTGTTATGTAACTGAAAATCAACATTTTGTATTAATAAAAATTAAAAGATTTCTTAACAATGGCTTAAAACATATATGAAAGTTAGTATTCCGGATGGGTATTAAAAAGCGTCAAATTTGAGGGAAATACCGATTAAGTACCTAAAAACAGGATGAACTACATTGGTCGCACCCCTAATAAAACACAGGGTTGAAGGGTGTTTTTATGTTTAACAACATATTTAGGTAGTTTTTACAACATATTTAAATTGGTTCACCACAATTTATTGTGACAATCTTAACATCATTATATATTTACTATCAAGATATGAAAACCCAAATTAAGATTAACTTTTAAACCTACAATATGCTTTACGACACCTACGGTGAAGAATACCTTATTTTTCTTCAAGATTTAAATGAGATTTTAAGTATCAACGAATTAGCTGAGTTGGATTACATGTAAAATCTACCAAACCAAAACACCAATAAAATTTAAACCTATGGCACATCAAAACCAAGATTTCTCGTCCTATCAAAATTTCATCCAGGATTTAAATAGTATTCTGGTAAATTTTAATATCAATAAATTATCCTATTCTTAGGATGATAAAAAAACAAAAAGAAAGCGCCCGTATAACACGGGCGCTTTCTTTTTAAAACAAAATTATATTTAGCCTAAATAGGTCTTAAGTAACTTGCTTCTAGAGGCATGTCTTAATTTACGAATTGCCTTTTCTCTAATTTGTCTAACACGTTCCCTGGTCAAATCAAAGGTTTGTCCGATCTCTGCCAAAGTCATGGACTGTTGATCACCAATACCGTAATAAAGCTTTACTACATCTGCTTCTCTTGGAGATAGGGTATCTAAAGCTCTATTGATTTCAGTGTTCAATGATTGCTGCAATAAGATGTTATCCGGTCTTGGAGATTCTCCTGAACGTAATACATCATACAGATTAGAATCTTCGCCTTCACGTAACGGAGCATCCATAGATACGTGTCTTCCAGAATTTTTCAATGATTGCTTTACTTCAGAAACGGTCATTTCCAATTCTTTGGCAATCTCTTCTGGAGACGGTGGGCGCTCATGTGCCTGCTCTAAATAAGAAAATGTCTTTTTTATCTTGTTAATTGAACCAATTTTGTTCAATGGTAAACGAACAACTCTAGATTGTTCTGCCAAAGCTTGCAATATGGATTGTCTGATCCACCAAACGGCATAGGATATAAACTTAAATCCTCTTGTTTCATCAAATCTTTTTGCTGCTTTAACTAAGCCTAAGTTACCTTCATTAATTAAATCCGGTAATTTTAGACCCTGATTTTGGTATTGTTTTGCTACGGAAACCACAAATCTTAAGTTGGCCGTGGTCAATTTTTCCAAAGCTGCTTGACTACCTTCTCGAATCTTCTGCGCTAGTTCTACCTCTTCATTCGCTGTAATCAAATCAATTTTACTGATATCTTGCAAGTATTTATCCAGTGATTTCGATTCACGATTCGTTACCTGCTTGATAATCTTTAGTTGCCTCATATGTGTGTATGGAATTTAGAAGTTGTACAAGTTTACAGTATAGCATTTTTTATCGTAATAACCTAATGAATAACATCATAGTTCTACACCATTTATTAGCTTTAACAAAGATTTAAGGATTTATGACGTTACATTGGTAAAGCGTATTTTTGATGTCTTACAGCACATATTTATGAGTAAAAGGGCATTAAAAACACACCTATCCAAATCACCGAAAAAAGCGCTGGAAGAGCAGATTTTGGAGTTGTACGAGAAATTTCCGGCGGTGAAGACTTACTATGACTTTGCCTTTAACCCTAAAGAGGATAAATTGGTGCAAGATGCCAAGGCAAAAATCTCAAACGAGTACTTCCCTTTAAAGAGAAAGCGCCCACGGGCAAGACGTTCGGTAGCCCAAAAATTCATCAAACATTTTATTAAGTTAGGGGTAGACTCTCACCTTATTGCTGATGTCATGTGCTATAATCTTGAAATTGCACAGACGTTTTCAATGGAGAAAAATGTGCCCGACTCCTTTTTCAAAAGCATGTTGAATTCATTTAATGAGGTAGTTCACTTTACAAGCGTTCAAGGGATATTTACAGATTTTAAAGAGCGTATTCTTAAAATTTATACGGAAACCCAAAACCAAAAATGGCCTTATGAAGAAGAATTTTCTAAAGCCTTGGATATAATTGATTAGCATATGGCAATAGTTATCATAAGACAAGACAATAAGATAGATCTATGGAAGAATGCACTGCTTAAAGAGAATAGCTCACTTAAAGTGTACAGCTATCTAGAAGAGCACCCAAAGGAAGATATTACCATGGCCTGTATTTGGAAACATCCAAAAGGTGCTCTGGCAGATTACCCAAACTTAAAATGTATTGCTTCTGCAGGGGCAGGGGTAGACTATATTTTTGAAGATGATACCAGACCTAAGAATATTCCCATTACACGTATTGTAGATCCTTATTTGGCCAGTGACATGTCTGAACATGTTCTGAGTGTACTATTGGCGCATCTTAAAAATTTGAACGCATATAAATTAGATCAGATAGACCATGTTTGGCAACCTAAGGATTACAAAAGAATTAAGGACGTTACCGTTGGCATTTTAGGTCTTGGCGAATTGGGCGCACTTACTGCCAAAGACCTCACTTCCGTTGGGTTTAAGGTACAAGGGTGGAGCAGAAGCAAAAAAGACATACAGGGCGTAAAAACTTATGCAGGTCCGGAAGAAAAGGATTCTTTTTTAAAGACTAGTGATATTTTAGTGTGCCTGCTACCGCTGACTCCTGCAACCGAAGGTATTTTAAATAAAGAATTGTTATCCAAACTTCCTCAAGATGCTTATGTTATTAACGTTGCCCGTGGGGGACACTTGGTAGATGAGGATCTTTTGGCACTTTTAGACGAGCAACATTTATCAGGGGCTTGTTTAGATGTGTACCATACTGAACCCTTACCTACAAACCATCCATTTTGGAGCCATAAAAAAATACACATGACCCCTCATTACGCCAGTGTATCGGACACCGGTTCGGTTATTCCACAAATTGTAGAAAACTACAAAAGGTTAGATTCCGGCGAAAAATTGCAGAATCTGGTGGATATGAACAAGGGATATTAATATTGTGTTTTAAAGTTTTTTATTTCCTATACCCATAAAATTCTTATAATTTTATAAGGTTTTTGCATTATTAATCTAAATAAACGCCTACAAACCTTTTGAAGTTACATAAAGAGACCGCTGAGAAGACCCTGTACGATTATCAAGAGGAAGATCTACATACTATTTTTAAGTATCTAGAAGAGAACGGTGATAATTCTAACCTGCTTTACCAACTGCCTACCGGTGGTGGAAAGACCGTGGTGTTTTCTGAAATAGCCAAGCGCTACATAGCCAAGACCAATAAGAAAGTCATTGTACTTACCCATCGTATAGAACTTAGTCAACAAACCTCTAGAATGTTGAAAGGGTTTGGGGTAAAGAACAAAATAATTAATAGCGAGGTCAAAGAGTGGCAGGATCAAGATGAGTTCATGTGTTTTGTTGCCATGGTAGAAACGCTGAACAATAGACTTCAGGAAGAGAAAGTAGAGATCAACAATATTGGTTTGGTCATTATTGATGAGGCGCATTACAATTCTTTCCGCAAACTCTTTAAGTACTTTGAGAACTCTGTTATACTTGGGGTAACGGCAACGCCTTTAAGCTCCAATATTAAGCTGCCCATGAAAGACAACTATAAAAAGTTGATTGTGGGCGAGTCTATAGAATCCTTGATTCAGAAAAAATTCTTGGCTAAGGCCAACATGTACAATTATGACGTTAGCCTACAGACCCTAAAATTGGGTATTAGTGGAGATTATACGGTAAAATCTTCCGATGAGCTTTACGGAAATCACAGCATGTTGAACAAGCTTGTTTCCGCTTACAATGAAATTGCAAAGGGCACCAAAACCTTAATTTTCAATAATGGTATAAATACCTCTAGGTACGTTTGTGAAACCTTTAAAAAAGCAGGGTATAACATTCGTCATTTAGATAATAAGAATAATGCTGCGGAGCGAAAAGAGATTCTAAAATGGTTTAAAGAAACCCCTGATGCCATTTTGACTTCAGTAAGTATTTTGACCACCGGTTTTGATGAACCTAGTGTGGAGACCATTATTTTAAATCGTGCTACACGTTCATTGACCCTTTATTTTCAAATGATCGGTCGTGGTTCTAGATATCTGCCAAACAAACAGGAATTCAATGTTATTGATATGGGTAACAATGTTGCCCGTTTTGGACTTTGGAACGCTGGTATAGATTGGCAGGAAATTTTTCATTTTCCAGATTTCTATTTGGAGAATATTAAAAATGATGAGGAAATTGAGCGCGAATTCGTTTATGAAATGCCGCCGGACCTAAGGGCGGAATTTGCAAAATCGACCGACATTGATTTTGACATTAAGGCGGAATACAAAAAGAGTTTTGCCAACGGTGAAAAATCCAAACTGGTGCTGGAAAAGAGTATTGAGCAACATGCCAAAATATGTGTAGAAAACTCAGAAGATGTTTTTGATGCCCGTATTCTTGCGAAAAAATTAAAGGAAGAAATTCAATATCGTGTGCGCCAATATTCGTATTGTATTATGAACAATACCAAAAATTACAAGGAGTGGTTAGAGGAAGATTATGAGCGTAAACTACGTTCTAAAATCTCTAAACTTTTTGCGGCTAAAATGTAGAGTCAAAACTAGGTTAGGCATTATGATTTAGAATAAGCGTAGTTGCCAATTCTGTATTTAGGTGTACCGTATTTTACGGGATGTTGAAAAATGTAGGGTTCATTACCTATTTACACAGAAGTTGGTTAATTTCAAGAGCTAGAACCACCAGAACGCTCTCAACTAATGAAAAATCGCTTATTTTCACTCACCTTACTTCTAACCATTTTATTTTACGGCATTGCAGGCTATCACTTTTTAACCGGTTGGCATCCTATTGTCATGATGTTCATTGCCATTATTTTGGGGCTCGTGATCAACATTTTGGTATATGGCATCTTAAATGTTCTAGGAAAAAGTTTAAAGCAAATTTCTCTTCACTCTATAACCGCTGTTCTTAGCGCAGTTATTGTTTTTACCATTTTAAAATGTATTGGGTTCGGTTGGCCTACCTTATTTTATACTTGCATCATAGTTATAGGCATACTTTTATGTGTTGCGCTATATCAATTTCAATTGAAAAGAAACCTTCTAAATGGCGCCTTTTTATTGATACTTTTAGGCGGCACCGGTTATGTATTGTTTGCCCTGGCAAATTCTGGGTCGGACCCTTATGAGAAAGAAGTGCCATTGGCTTTTGCACATGAAAATTCCTTTCCACCAGAACCGGTTCCCATACAGAACCCTGCTGCACCTGGTACGTTCACGGTAAAAACGTTTACCTATGGTAGCGGTACGGATGTACAACGAGAGGAATTTTCAACCGGCGTAAAGTTTAAGACGACTACTGTTGATGGTTCCCTGTTAATTCCCGATTGGAAGGATAAAAAGAAAAAATGGCGCGAGCGGTATTGGGGTTTTGGTGCTGAGAATTTTCCATTGAACGGTAGGGTGTATATGCCAGAAGGTGATGGACCTTTCCCCATTACCCTAATTGTGCACGGCAATCATAGTATGATAGATTACTCTGATGATGGTTATGGTTATTTGGGGAATTTATTGGCTAGTAGGGGAATTATAGCGGTATCCGTAGATGAGAACTTTTTAAACGGTCATTGGTCCGGCGATTTTAGGGGAAAAGAAATGCCTGCGCGCGCATGGTTGTTATTAAAGCACTTGGAACAATGGAGAACTTGGAACAATCAAGAGGGTCATGAGCTGGCACATAAAGTTGATTTGGACAATATTCTGCTCGTTGGGCATTCCCGTGGCGGAGAGGCGGTTTCCATTGCTGCAGCGTATAATCCGTTACCCTATTTTCCTGATCAGGCATTGGAAAAATTCAATTTCAATTTCGGAATTAAAGGGGTAGTGGCACTTGCCCCAACGGATTATAGATATGACCGTAAGATCATACTGAACAATATAAATTTCTTAAGTATACAGGGCTCTTATGATGCGGATGAAGTGAGCTTTTGGGGTATGAGACCTTACCGTCGGTTACAGTACACAGATTCTATTTCCAGGTTTAAGGCAGGTGTCTACATTCACCATGCCAATCACGGTCAATTTAATTCCACTTGGGGTAATTCGGATTTTGGAGCACCTTCTAAATGGTTGTTGAATTTAAATCCGCTTTTAAAGGAGGTACAACAACAAGAAGCCGCCAAGGTATTTATCAGCTCCTTTGCAGAGGCTACGTTGAAGAATAGTAAAGAATACCACGCCATATTCAAAAATGTTTCCGTTGCCAAACAATGGCTTCCGGTAGAGCATTATCTTACTTCATTTGAATCTTCTAATTTTCATACTATTGCTGATTTTGAAGCCGATATTGATATAACTACGGCAAAGGATAGCACAAAAATACTAGCCACGAATATGGCACTTTGGAAAGAACAAAACCTACCTACACGTGATGAGGGTAGCCAAGAGAACAATGCCGTTATTTTAGGATGGGATTATGAAAATGCCACTAATTATTCCGATAAAGCAAGGTATGAAATCTTGCTTTCCGAAGCCGATTCCATCCCTTTTAACGATACCACAAGTCTGCAGTTTACCCTAGGTGCGGGCAATCACGAATGGCTGGATTTCAATTTGACCGATGAGCAGAAAGAAGCAAAAGAAGATGCCGAAGAACGTGAAGTGCCGCAGTTGGATTTCACCATACAGCTAACCGATAAAGCGGGACAAACAAGCATGGTAAAAGTGAGCGATATCAAAGGCATAACCAAACCTTTAAAAACCCGCTTTACCAAATTCGGATTCTTGGATAAGGAAATGATCGGTGAAGATTGGGAAGTTCAATTACAGACCTTTCATATTCCCTTGGAAGCTTTTTCAACAGCAAATTCAGTACTTAAGGTAGATGAGATCACTGCGATCACCTTTACTTTTGACCAAACGGATTATGGGGTAGTGGTACTAGATGAAATAGGGGTTTCGGGGGATTAGTTGTTAGTTGTTGGTTGTTGGTTGTTGGTTGTTGGTTGTTGGTTGTTGGTTGTTGGTTGTTGGTTGTTGGTTGTTGGTTGTTGGTTG